>NZ_CAWUDN010000110.1:0-26660 GCF_963920915.1 Nostoc sp. PCC 9305 | reverse complement strand
CTAATTTATCGGGGCGTTGAATCTCAACTTGTCCACAACGAACAATAAGCATTGCACCTACTTTACATCCGACTTGTGTATACACGGTAGCCTTAAAAAAGGGGGAACCGGAGTCAAAGTCCCCCAATTTATCGGGGGATTTAGGGGGATCTTCAACGATTTTGGTTTTATACAAAGATGTGTGTACACCGTAGCCAAGCTTGGAAGAGTGACTTTGAAATTGGCTACTCTTCTACTCCGTGCCCTCTGCGGTAGCCTGCGACAACCCGTACCACTTCGTGGAAGCAAGCTACGCGTAGCGTCTCGTAGAGAAGCTTCTACGTTATTCTAAACTTATAACTTCTTGCGCCAACTCAAATCAAGAATGCAATTAATTTTATACAGTAAACCCGGCTGTCATTTATGTGAAGGCTTGCAAGAAAAGCTAGAACAAATCCAAAATCTCAATTTCGAGTTGGAAGTTAGGGATATTACGACTCGTGAAGATTGGTTTGCTGTGTATGAGTATGAGGTGCCAGTGCTTTATTTATCGAACCACAGAGGCGCAGAGGACGCAGAGGGGAGTGAGAAATTATTGCCACGTCCTTCTCCTCGTGCTAGCGTGCAGCAGTTGGAGCAAATGTTGCGTAAATATTTAGCCAATTAGAAAAAAATAATGCAGAATAAGCGCAAGATCAAGAATGTGACGAGGTTCACAAAATGAAATTGCGGGAATTACTAACAGCGGTAGACAGTGTTGAGCAATTGCCTAGTTATCCAATGGAAGATGTGGAAGTTAGGGGTTTAAAGACGAATTCTCATGCTTGTCGTGTGGGAGATTTGTTTATTGGGATGCCAGGAACGCGGGTTGATGGTGGGGAATTTTGGCAAAGTGCGATCGCATCGGGGGCTGTAGCTGCGATCGTTTCTCCCGAAGCTGCACAAAAAAATCCTCCCACAAATCAGGCTGTGGTCATTAGTGCCAGTAACATTACTCAAGCTTGTGCGCAGATAGCCAGTGCTTTTTATGGTTATCCAGGGCGAAAACTCAAGTTGGTAGGCGTAACTGGTACAAATGGCAAAACTACAACTACTCATCTAATTGAATTTCTACTCAACAAAGCTAATTTGGCTACAGCTTTGATGGGAACTCTCTACACTCGTTGGGCAGGTTTTGAGCAAACTGCTGCCCACACTACCCCTTTTGCAGTGGAACTGCAACAGCAGCTAGCAGAGGCGGTAAAGGCTGGAAGTGAGTTCGGGGTGATGGAAGTCAGTTCTCACGCTTTGGCTCAAGGTAGAGTGTTGGGTTGTGAATTTGAGGTGGCGGTATTTAGTAATCTTACTCAAGACCATCTCGACTATCACAGCGATATGGAAGATTACTTTGCTGCCAAAGCGTTATTATTTAGCCCTGATTATCTCAAGGGACGGGCAATAATTAATGCTGATGATTCCTACGGGAAGCGGTTAATTGCCTCGTTAGATTCCCAACGGGTTTGGAGTTACAGCGTCAACGACAACAGCGCTGATTTATGGATGAGCGATTTAAGTTACCAGCCAAATGGTGTTAGTGGGACATTACATACACCAAAAGGTGATGTAGCTTTTCGATCGCCTCTAGTCGGACAATATAATTTAGAAAATCTTTTAGCAGCCGTAGGAGCAGTTTTGCACTTAGGGCTAGATTTGCAGTTAGTGGCAGCTGTGATACCTGAGTTTCCTGGAGTTCCTGGACGGATGGAACGGGTACAGATTAGTACTGAGCAAGATATTAGCGTGATTGTGGATTATGCCCACACGCCCGATAGCTTGGAAAATTTATTGAAAGCTGCGCGTCCGTTTATACCTGGCAAAGTAATTTGTGTATTTGGTTGTGGAGGCGATCGCGATCGCACTAAGCGCCCAAAAATGGGTAAAATCGCTGCTGAGTTAGCTGATGTGGCAGTAGTGACATCAGATAATCCCCGAACTGAAGATCCAGAAAGGATTTTGCAAGATATTTTGGCGGGAATAGCTGGCACAGTACAGCCAACAGTAATTTGCGATCGGGCGATCGCAATTCGTACCGCTATTTTACAAGCACAACCCGGTGATGGAGTGCTGCTTGCTGGTAAAGGTCACGAAGACTACCAAATTCTCGGCACCGAAAAAATCCATTTTGACGACCGAGAACACGCCCGCGACGCTTTACAGCAAAGACTGAACATACATTAATTTGGGCATGGGGCATTGGGGATGGGGAAAGGGAAAGGGGTAAGGGGAAAGGTTAAATTTATCCCTTTACCCTTTCCCCTTTAACCTTTTCCCCTGTCCCTCATCTCCCCCTGCTCCCCTGCTCCCTCGTGGGTAGACTTTTTTATAGTTAATATTTCTTTCCGTGGTGATTTTGTAAAAAATGCACACATAAAGGTGAGAATCGAAGACAGAATTATTTCTTGCTTCATCCAAGTTGTGCTTGACTCATGAATGTTTCTCTGGCTAAGGATCTGTCTGTTTATCAACTGGTTATGGGAGTGCAAGCGCCTCCGAAACCATTGTCCCTCAGTCCTGCTACTCTGCTATCACTGGTGAGAGCGCAAATTGACTTACTCATTGAGCAGCAAATTGCAGCCACTCTCTGGGTGAAGCTACCACCAGATAAAATTTGGCAATCAGAATTAGCGCGTTATCAATCCTCGGTAGGTGCGTCTAGTCTCATTTATACTTGCCAAATTGAAGAGAGTAGGAAAGGGGAAGCAGGGGAAGACAAGGGAGAGGAAAGATTAAATATCTCCTCATCTCCCTCATCCCCATCAGCTAATTATGTCCCCGTTCATCTACCACCAGATAGCCAAATGCGACGGGAAAACTTTCTGATGGTGTTATCGCCACAGTTTTGCAGTTTAATTTTGGCTCATCGACCACTTAAAAAACGCAAAAATCAGACATTGGGGAAGATAAATACTAATAAAAACCAGCCGTTGCTGATTATAACTACTGTTGAGGGGAGAGTAATTCAGCAGGTATTAAATAGTATTCAACAAGCGATTGCACCAGAATCATCCTCAATTTTACCTGCTAGTTTTATTTGTCCAACCGTGCCTCAAGGCGCACTTATGAATCAATTGTTGGCAAAACAACTCCTCCGACAAGATGAAATTAATCGTCAAATCATCACAGTACGCACTAATAAGTTGGAGCAGCAAAATCAAGAACTGCACAACAAAGAGCAACTCAAAGATGAATACCTGAAAAATGTCTGTCAGGAACTACGTATACCCTTGACGCACATGAAAACAGCACTTTCGTTATTAAATTCCCCTAATCTTAAACCCCCACAACGACAACGTTATTTACAGATGTTAAATACCCAGTGCGATCAGCAAAACTCCCTGATTACTGGTTTCTTAGAACTGGTGCAGCTAGAACAGAATTTGGAGGGGACGACTTTGGAGTTGGTGCGTCTCTCAGATATAGTACCTGGAGTAGTTAGTACCTACCAACCTGTAGCCCAAGAAAAAGGAATTATGCTAGCCTACACCGTACCGACTGAACTCCCATCTGTTTGGTGCGTGAGTGGTAAGCTGAGGCAAATTGTGATTAATCTGCTGCACAACAGCCTTAAGTTTACCCCTAATGGAGGTCAAGTATGGGTGCGTGCCCGTAGTCAAGGCGATTATGTCCAATTAGAATTCCGCGACACAGGTATCGGTATTGCCGAAAACGAAATTCCCAAAATCTTCGATCGGTTTTATCGCGTGCGTACAACAGCAACCGAAGATTATGGTGGTGCTGGTTTAGGGTTAACGATAATACAGCAATTGCTACTGCGCTGTGGTGGATCTATTTCTGTAAAAAGTAAATTATCTGAAGGTTCTACCTTTACAGTGCAACTGGCAACTGTTAGCAATATCCCAAGAGCGATCGCTACAGAAAATGAGTTATGAGTTATGAGTTATAAGTGATGAGTTATGAATTTTGAACTCATCACTCATAACTTATAACTCATACAGTTATTTTGCCTAACTTGCTGCAAACTCAGTAAACTTCCGCTTCAGTTCTTCCCATCCCAAATGAAGAACTTGATAATGGTCACGCTCTGTATCAAAAATTAACTGTACTTCTGTATCATTATTTGAGTGGTGAATTGAATGACGTTTCAGGATTGTCTGCACTAATTCACGGTAGTTTATTCTTTTCATAGTAAAACCTCTTCTTTGATTGGTTCAAAAATCAGAAGCTTCAGCCGATATTCAACGATTATTTCTTGAATAAATGGCCACATACATAATGTTATTTGGATGAATCTTTTGACAACACTTGTGTAAACTCTCCACTTTGTCTATTGCAAATTACTATAAATTCACTATTTGGCATTCGTAGCTCTACCGGAATTATTTCGGTTGGTAACTCCATTAGTAACCCACCATCTAACATTCCTGCACCGGGAAAGGCTATAACTGTGATTATGCCTGGTCTAAGACAACCAAGAACTTTAACTGGAATTGTATCAAGCATCATATATTATAATAGTTAAAAATTAGACATAAATAGTACAAGTTTTTTTAATTGATACTTCTCTAGGTTATTTACCAATACAGAACTTACTAAAAATCCTCTCTAAAACTGATTCTGTTACTTCCTCTCCAGTAATTTCTCCTAAAGCTTGAATTGCACCCCGTAAGTCAATTGTCCAAAAATCAAGCGGTAACTGCTCGGTAATTGTTGCTTGTACTTGTTCTAAAAATATTTTAGCTTGAGTTAAGGCTGCTGCCTGCCTTTGGTTAATGGCTAAATCCATATCAGCAGCTTGGACTTTACCCGATTGAACTATTTCTAAAATTGCTGTTTCTAAAGCGTCGATACCTTGATTTTGGGCTGCGGCTGTGAAAATTTTAGATTTGGAATTTGGGATTTGGGATTGAAGAGTTGTTCTTTTGCTTTCTTCTAATAAATCGATTTTGTTAATCACTAGAATCAACGGACGGTGTTGTACTTTTTCATAAATTTCTTCATCGCCTTCTGTCCAACCTGCGGAAGCATCGATGGTAAGCAAAACTAAATCAGCTGCATTGGCGGCACGACGCGATCGCTCGACGCCAATTTTTTCCACTTGGTCTGTTGTTTCCCGAATCCCCGCTGTATCTAGCACTTGTACGGGAATTCCCCCGACAACTAACTGCGATTCCACCACATCGCGGGTTGTACCGGGTAAATCAGTCACAATCGCGCGATCGCTCCGACTCCAAGCGTTCAATAAACTCGACTTACCCACATTCGGACGCCCAACAATTGCCACTTTTAAACCAGTGCGTAGCAACTCACCTTGATCTTTGGTTTCCAATAACCTAGTTATTTCTGCGGCAATTTTATCAATTTCTGATACAATCGCTTTATCATCCAGCGGAGGAAGGTCTTCCTCAAAATCAATCCGAGCTTCAATTTCTGCCAAAATATCCAAACAGTTAGCGCGTAACTGCCGGATCGGATGAGCTAATTTTCCTTGTAAACCAGCTAAGGCACTTTGAGCGGCTTGGGGCGATTTAGCTCCCACTAAATCGGCAATACCTTCGGCTTGAGTTAAATCCAATCGTCCATTCAGAAAGGCGCGGAGAGTAAATTCTCCCGGTTGCGCTAGTCTGCTTCCATTTTCCAAACACAGTTGTAATACCTGCTGCACTGCCATAATTCCCCCGTGGCAATGGAACTCCACAACATCTTCACGGGTGTAAGAACGGGGTGCTTTCATAATCAGCAACAAGGCTTCATCCACTATTTGTTGCGTCTGAGGATGGCGAATGTAACCGTAGAGAATCCGGTGACTTTCCCAAACTTGTCGCCCTGGTGTATGAAAGAGACTTTGGGCGATTGCCATTGCTTGAGAACCAGACACCCGCACAATCCCAACACTACCCTGTTGGGGGACAACAGCAGTGGCGATCGCGGCTATAGTTCCAGTAGTAGCAAACAGTTCTGACATGAGCGCCCTTTATTAAGAATGAGGAGTAAAAATCATAACTCATAACTCATAAGTTTCTAAATGGTAAGTATTCAGACTAATGGGATGGCAACCGGCAAGGTAAAATTTATCTGTAGGTCATGCCTGATAGTAAAGAGTTAAGAGTGAAGAGTTAGAGATGAAAATCATGACTCCCAACTTATAACTCATAACTTTTAGAGAGAGGAATGTACTGTGGAGCAAAAGATCAACTGCGCTGTAGCCTGTGTTAACGGGTGTGTTTTAGGGGATAAATGCCCCAATATCGAGTTTAGAGAGTCAGCCGCAAAATTTATTGAAGAGACTCCTTTAGACAAAATGCTGGAGTTGGCACAAGAACGTCTGCGGAAAAAAATGGCAGAACCGCCAAAATGGGTTTTTCCTGAAGATCCATAGCATTTGAGCCAACAGGCACAAGCAAGACAGCGGGGAAGTTAAATGGTATCTGGATCTATATTTAATTCTCGCAGTTTTGCTCCCAAGCGATCGCTGCGTTCCTTCTCGTGTTGTGCCACTTCTTCCGGTGTCGGAACCAGTTTTCTCTCAGGAGTGTAGCGTTAAAGTATTCTACAGCACCTAATTATTCATCACCGCGTCCAAAAGCACATTAGCATCAAAGCGGACTACATCGGTGCAAGGTAGCCCCGTTTCTGCTATTGTTTGAGCGATGCTTTCTTGAGCCGCAGACTCATCTAAATGGGCTGTGTTCAGCGCTATACCCACTACAGAAACGTTTCCAAAAGCACCACCGGCATTAGCGACAGTTTCATAAAGCCGAATCACCTCTGTTAAAGGTGGAATGATTACATGGGGATGATTACGTACATGAACTTGTCCCGCCCGATGTACTAACACCAGTTGGGTTGGTTGCGAACCACGGATTAGGGGTAGAGTTGCCGTTGAACCAGGGTGTAACAGTGAACCTTGTCCTTCAATGTGCAAGATATCGTAGTTTTTGCCATAGCGCATAACTATTTGTTCCACAGCACCGGCGGCAAAATCTACCCGCACGGCATCTAAAGCCACGCCGTCTCCTTCTAACATCACTCCAGTTTGCCCCGTGGCGAGGAATTTAGAACGCCAGCCCCGCAGTTTTGACGCCCAATGTAACTCTAGACTAGTTGACATTTTACCAATCGCCATGTCGGTTCCCACTGTCAACACCCGCCGACATGGAAGGGTGCGTGCCATTCCACTAGCAACACTAATATTAGACGGTTCTTTTCGGACATCCCAAATTAGTTGCCCTGGTTTGAGCAGTGCATTTAATTCTGGGATAATTGCCATTGGTGTATGTAAACCATTCACCAAAGACATTCCCGCTTCTAAAGCGTCTTTGATTTCTAGCCAGTAATCATCTGGTACAGCACCACCTCCTGGAGCAATACCAATTACTAAAACTTCCGGTTTGTACTCTAGGGCTGCGGCTACCGATGCCACAATCGGCACATCACGCTTAAGACCTGTTAATTCTGGTAGGGATTTACCAGCACACTCGCGATCGATTACAGCTACAATTGGGGCTTCACTGTAACGTAAAATTGCTAGCCCTGTTTTGCCATGAGTCCCAATAGTCCCTTCATGAAGCAAGATAGCTACTCGTTGATTAAGTGATAGACGCACTGTGTTGTACTCCCAAGCCTGGTAAATCGTTTGGCAAAACTCTTCCTGCTTTTAGCAATGCACCCGTAAAAGGGTCATCAATTAAATTCAGGTGACTATCTAAATCTAAATAATCAGCTAGTGGTGCCAGCTGTAATGCTGCTGTATTAGCTAGCGAACTGTCAGAATAGCAACCGAACATTACTTGCAACCGATATGCTCGTGCTGTATGTACCATTCGCATTGCCTCTGTTAGTCCCCCTGATTTCATCAGTTTGATATTAATACCATCTACGTAGTTTGCCAAATCGGGAATATCGGCGCTGGTGAAACAACTTTCATCGACAAAGATGGGGAGGGGAGAGTGTTCTTTGAGTTTTGCTAAACTTGGTTCTTCTCCCCGTGGCAATGGCTGTTCTACATACTTTATACCCAAATCTGCTAGCCAATTGCACATTGCGATCGCATCCTCCAAGCTCCAACCCCCATTAGCATCAACAAAAAATTCTAGTTCCGGTGCTTCTTCTCGCACTGCCAAGAGCATTTTTTTATCTGCATCTATGCCATCTGGACTACCTAGCTTCACCTTAAAAAGACGGACATCGGTAAATTTTAACCAGTCTCGCGCTCTCGCCCTAGCGCCTTCAGGTGAATTAATCCCAATTGTGACTGAAGTCGGGACTATTTGATTGCGATCGAGTCCCCAAAGTTGCCACAAAGGTAAACCTACGCGCTTACCCAACCAGTCATGCATTGCCATATCCAACGCAGCTCTTGCAGCAGAAGGAACTTGGTTTTGTGTTAAAACTTGCTCAATTTCCTGACGTTGTAAGGGGCTGAATGTTTGTAAAAGAGGCACAACTTCCTGTAGGGCATCTTTGATTGCATCAGTTGATTGCCGATGATTACCCACACCAAAGGGCGATGCTTCCCCCCAGCCTTCGATATCATCATATAAAATCTTCACCCATACATTCGTTGTCTGTGCCGTTGTGCCTCGACTAATGGTTAACGGAAATCTCTTGTTTACTGTAAATAAATTTACATTTATTTGCATACTTATTTTACATATTATGTTATCGCAAAAGCCAGTGTAAGTTCAAAATTTAGATTATCGGATGCATCTGTTATACTTTTTTACATTCATTGATTAATGACTAAAGTTTTTATACATTATTTTTATTTATGAACAACTTAAAAAAATGGAAGATTTTAAAATCAAAAATGGTTTTAGATAATCCTTGGTGTCAGGTAAGGCAAGATGAAATAGAATTACCGAATGGTAAAATTATAGATGATTATTTTGTCAGTATTAAGCCTGACGTTGCGATGGTTTTACCTATTACTAGTAGCAAAGAGATAATTTTTGTCCGGCAATATAGACACGCCGTGGGTGAATTTTTTTTGGAACTGCCGGCAGGCAATTTTGACCCGACAAAAGAGAGTGCAGAAGTAGCAGCAATTAGAGAACTAAGAGAAGAGACTGGTTATATTCCCCAAGAATTTAGAAAAATCGGAACTTTATACGATAAGCCGAGTAAAGATACCAATCAAATACATTTATTTTTAGCCGAGAATGTGAGCAAAGTTGGAGAGCAACAACTAGATATTACAGAAGAAATTGAAGTTGTATTAATTCCTGTAGAATCAGTTTTAGATAAAATTATTCAAGGAGAGATTTCTGTTGCAGGAACTATAGCGGCTCTCTTCTTAGGTTTAAAGTTTATCACTCATTAGTATTAATGTAACTTTTTGGTATTTTGCTCCCTGCCTCAGTCAGCTATCCTAACGCACGAACTATTTATGTATTGATAGACATAATCTTGACTAATACGTTCTTGCTCTAAGCGTTTATTGTGGAGAGAAAGATACGAATATAAAGCTTGTTCTTCAGGAGTTAGATAAGGTAACTTTTCGGCAGTTGATTCTGCAACAGTAACAGCAAATTCTTTAAAAGTTTCAAACGTTTTTACATCCATCATTATGGAAATAGTTTGAGGGAAATAAGAGCGGAGTTGAGATAGTATCTTAAATCCATCAGTATCCAAATCACCCCAGTAGAAGATAGGACAAGAGGCCAGCCAGTTTACCGATTTCAATATTTGAATAGCGTATCCGCTACCAAATAGCGCAAAGCTGTTTTCTAAAGCAGGTAGGGTTAGAAAATTCATCAAATTTTCAGCAATAAAGAAGCGATGCGCCTTGAAATTAAGTTGTCTAAACTCGGAAATAGGGGTACTTGTGTCAGAAAGCGGAAAGTCATACTTAGCTTTTAATGCTTGATCTAAAATTCTGAATCGGATGAGAGGCTCACGATACCTGAGAGAAAATCGCTTTTCAAAAGTATATTCTTTCTCCCTTTCTACTGACGAAAGCAGTTCAGTAGGTAGGATAGCTTCTAAAAGATTGCTAAGAATACCCTTATTCTGTTCGATAAATTTAGTGTGAATCTGAATAGGCAATTCTCGAATATAAAGATGAGGTTGTGGATTACATTGAAAGTATCGGCAAACCTTTAGTAAATCACTCCAGCGATCGCTATATTCAATTACTTTCAGAGGGTTGCGATCAAGCCAGCAATTCAGTTCAGGAACTTCTGAGCGAATTAATTTTATATCTGCCTTGAATTTTAAGAATTATTTCTCCTTTTTTAGCAGTTTTAAATAGTCCTGTTCTGTGTCTATACTAATGCGTTGAGGCAAAGACTGCTGTCCAAGTTTATGGAGCTTACGAGTTTTCAGGTCAACTGTGTAGCCATAGCCTAAATCCTGTTTAGACTTGCTGATTAACTGAGTAACAGCTTCTCGCAAAGCAAGATAATCTTTAGGAAGAGAACCAATTGAAAACTCGATTGGAAAAAATTTATCTTCTGTAATCACTGAACTGAGAAAGAATGGATAAAGACGATCAGCTTTTTGTAAAATTTGAACAGGACTAATCATGACTTTCACTTAAGGTAAGCTGGCGCTTTTGTCGATATTTCTCAATTGAGATAGGAGTAATACTGGAGAAGTTACCTTCAAGTGTATTAGATACAAAATGAAGACTAGAAATGTATGACTCAATTACATTAATTTTATCCTTGGGAGTAACGACCAATAGTTGAAGGTTCAGGTTTCTAAATAGTTCCATTGCATAACGAGCATTATTGTCATCTGATTTACTAAATGCTTCGTCAATAACGACAAACCGGAAGGATTTGTTTTTTGCAGTGTCTTGATTTAAACCAAACTGATAAGCGATCGCTGATGCCAGAATAGTGTATGCTAATTTAACTTTCTGTCCTCCAGATTTTCCTGATGAGTCGGTGTGATGCTCTTTCTCAATATTGTCTGGCCGATAGCGTTCACTGACTGAAAAGTCAAGCCAATTTCGGACATCTGTTACTAAGTTTGTCCAACGCTGCTCCTGTGATTGGAACCTTTCAATGAGACGAGTTTGAATATTGTGAAAACGTTGCTCGTTGTCTTCAGCAGTTTGGTGAGCAACATCACCCAAGCAAATGTTTAAATCTTGCTTAAAATCTCGAATTTCCCGATTACGACTTGGTTCATAACACAACTCGATGTAGGTAGAGTCTGTGTAATCAACTTGTCGTAAAGATTTATTTAGCTCATCAATATTTTCCTGTATTTCTTCTTCTTGTTTCTCCAATTGCCCCTTAAATCCTACAATTGCTTCAATAACTTTCCCAGTCATCAAACGCTTAAACCGTTCTTCGTGACGAGGTAAATCATCATGCTCAATTTTAGTTTTTAGCTTCAGATATTCTTCTAAAAAATCAAGCGTTGTTGCCAGTTCTACTGTTATTTCAGGAAAAGCATTCTTAAAGTTGAGCATTCGTATAGTCAAGGCGCTACGGGAGTCATCCTGTTGTCGCTCTCTTTGGCGAAGTTCTTGCTCAAGGTATTTTTGCAAGTCTGACTCATCTTGAGCGATCGCTTCTAGTGTAATCGTGTACTGCCTAAGTTTTACTGCCATACGCGTCGCAAATTCATCAATTTCTGAGACAGCAACAGATTGAAGTTTAATTTGACATTTGTTTTGCTCAGTTTTGGCTTTGTCTTGCCGATTTTCAAAAGTCTGAATTTCTCGAATCAAGGCTTCGCGTCGTTTTTCAACTTGGGCTATTTCTTCCTGGGTTGACTGAAGTTGCGCTTTTAATTGCTTAAGATGGTCAGAACTGGCTTCTAGCTGCTGCTTTTGTTTCTGTAGATTTTGGCAATCAAGTTCAACCGAGCGCCAATCGATTTCGCTGAAGTCGGTAAATCTCATGAAATTTTCTAGCGAGGATGTTTGTTGACGGCGCTTTTGAAGCTGACTATTTAGCGATTGAATTTCTTTCTCAATCTGAGCAAGTTGTTTATTAAACTGAATTAAGTCAATTTCTAGCGCGTTGATTTTGCTGGCATTATTCCAACCCAGAATGTACTGGCTGCGATCGCTAATCCGAGATCGGTCATCTTTCTCGTGGCGTTCTTTGCCATGTTTAATCAGTCCAGTGCGAGTAATGGCACGGATTTCATGCTGGAACTGCTCTTCATCGCAACAGACATAATTGAACTGGCGCACTAATTGATCGCGTAACCAATGGGAGAATCTGCCATTATCTTCCTTGATTTCTAACTTGTGGGGAACGTGATGGGGTTCAAAAGCGCGTTGTGTTGGATTGGGAGTTGAAGCAGTAACGCGATAGTAAACTAAACGTCCCTTCAAATCGGTCTGATTTACATAGGCATTGACTGCTTGGTAGTGTGCTTCAGGAACAAGAACAGATAAACCAAACCCTCCGAGTAGTCGCTCGATCGCACCTTCCCATTCCTCTGCTTCTTTGCGGATTTGCAAGAGTTCTCCGACAAATGGCAGATCGGTATCATCTAAGTTTAAGTCACGGGCAAGGCGATCGCGGATATCTAGACTCTTTTTAGGAATCTGGCTCTTGCGACTGCGAAGCGATTCTAGCTCATCGTTGAGTTTAGCCTGCTGTTTTTGCAAATCACTGCGAAGCAAAATTTGTTGATCTCGTTGTGCTTCTAATTTTTGTAACGCTGTATCAATTTCGCGCTTAAGTTCCTCTCCTTGGGTTCTATTAGCGAAAAAAGTGGTGCGATCAGTGTACTGAGTAAGGTTCAGGAGTTGGGCGAGGCGATCGTAGTCCTCTGCCTGACGGCGTTTGGTCTTAACCTCATCCTGGCGTTGCTTTATTTCCCGTGTTAGTTCCTGTAAGCGTTGCCCATCACTATCTTTATCGATGGCGGAGTATAACTGTTTATCTTGATCGCGCAGTTCTGATAAGCGGCGATCGCTTTCGACTCGTTGATGTCGCAACTGAGTCAAATCTTGTTCAATTTTTTGCAGTTCTTGAGTTAACAAATCAAGTTTCTTACGAGCAAAGAAGGCAGGGGCAACGTCTTTAGATTCCTGATACTTTGCAACTTCTTTTTTCAGTTTTGTATATTTTTCTGCTTCTGCTGTTAGTGGCAAAAGTGCCTCTAACTGTTTTCGCGCATTCTGAATTGCAGTATGGGAAATAGTTAAGTTCTCATAACTTTCTTGCAACTCACGGATTTTGGTTTGCACATCCGCTTTCTCTAACATGTGATTGCGAACAAAATCATTCAATCCACCAATCTCTTTGATACTGACTGTTTGATTGAACAAATCTAATGCTTTTTCAGATTCCAAACCAAAGCGTTTACGAAACTGCTGACTATAGTCCACAAATTTATCAAACGTTTCTGCACCGAGTGCTTTGAGTTGTTTTTTTAAGTCTGCAATCCGAGTAAATTGGGTGAAATGGGAGGCGATTGTTAACTCGGCATCCGCAACAACAAAGAACTTTCGCACCGAGCCATCTTCCATCCATAGCACCTGTGCCAGCGTCACATCTTGTTTGCTCAGGCGATCGCTAAAATAGCCAAGTAACACCGAAGGTTTTCCTTTGTCTCGCAGTACTTTGGATTTTGAACGATGGAATTCTTCATCACGAGTGTGACTGTAAGCCCCCTGAACATAGCTTTTCTCATGCCGCTCTTTTTTGCCAGTCATGCTGGAAGCTTGGTTATAATTCCGGCGTTGATTTGCAACAAGTAATGTCAGCAATCCATCCACCAGCGTGGATTTTCCTGAGCCGTTTGCTCCAGTCAGCAAAGCAATATTTCCCTGCAAATCTAGTACCCAAGGGCGTTGGTCAAAGGTTCCCCAATTCAGCACTTCAAAGCGTTGGAGGCAAAAACCTGCCAGCGCTTTGTCATTGAAATCATCCATTTGTTCAATCGGCAGGACGAGTTGCATAAGCTGCTAACTTTTGTTTCAGGAGTTCGAGGGTATCAGCATCAACTTTGGCTTTGAGGATGGGACGCACTTCGTAATTTTCATCTTGTCCAGACAGGCGTTTTAGGAATCCTAATTCCATCGCCTGCTTCACCAGTCCATCCACCTCGCGCCGAAATCTTTCCTCATTATTCCCTTCAGGTAGGTAGGGTTGTAACAAATCTCGGATTTTTTCTATACCAAGAACCAATCGCCCTGTAGCATCGCTGGCATCGAACTGTCGCAGTTGTTCACGCAGCAATACGCATAAAACGGTGATTTTAAAGCTCAACTTATGGCGGGCGGTTAGCCGGGGAAGGGCTTCAGTTTGGTCTTCCGGGTCAGGATCGGGTTGTTCCAGGTAGGCAAATCCTTCAGTTTCGTAATGTCGGACTTGCAGACCAATCTTGCCAAAATATTCTTTAACTGGAGTTAAATAACTTTGCAATTGCTCCCAATGTGAATCATCACTGTAAATAGCTCCCCGCAAAAGTTTGAGAATGACGTGTGCATAGGATAGAGGCGGTTGAGGTTGCATTGTTTGGGCAGTTAACGGTGAAAGATAACTTGTGGTAAGGTCAGATGGAACTGCTTTTCTGGCTCTAGGCTTGTAATTACGATCGCTTCAATTGTACTGGTATTAATTAAATGGCGATCAGATTGAGTGGCGATCGCCAGATACGCAACAATCTCCGGTAATCCCTGCGTGACTGGATAGAGTTGGAGCAGTTCTGTCAGCAATACTTCTGTTCGCTGTTCGAGTGTTCGTTCAATGCGTTGTACCAACGTCTCCTCATCCACATAAAACTGCTGATAAAGTGCAGTAATTTCCTCATCCAGCATGACTTCTGGTAAATCACTGAAATCCATTGAGAATGTCGGCATTTCTGACTCCTCCAGTGGATGCAAAGGACGTGCCATCACCAGATTTACGGTTGGTTCGCCTTCTAATACCCAAAAATCTGGCTCTGCTGGGGTAAGAGTTGCAACTTGTAAGGCAAGGCGTTGCACTTCGGTAATCAGTTCAGCCACACGTCGATTTTCCATGAGATTGCGTTCATCCAACATCTGACGTAGTTTTTCTGCCAGTCGATGATTGGATTGCACGATGTATTCTCCTCTATCAATCAAAATGCGCTCAATCCGACGCAGTAGCCCATACTCCTGAGTTAATGGCTGCAATTCTTCTAGGGTATAAATCTTTTGAATCAGAGATTTTAGTTCCTGTCGGTTGCTGGTTGACATGAGGAAATTCCAGAATGCATAGAAACTGCGCCCTTGCTCAGAATCTTTCAATTCCTGATCTGCATCCAGCACTCGACTGATTACTGTTCCTTTGCGAGTATCTTGCTGAAGTTGAGCTTCTTGTACGGTACGAGTTAAACTGCGAAATTTTTGCTCAACTGCACTAAAATCTGCGATTAACTGGGTGGTGACTTGGTTTGCCAGACGAAAACGTTCTTGCAGTTGTGTCGGGTTGTAGGGATCAACCATTCCTGTCTTACGAATCTGGTCAATTTCTTGTTGAATGCGATCGCGATCCTGTTCCAGTTGAGTAATTCGCGTCTCGATGTCCGTTGTACTGCGATCGCGAATTTCCTTTAAGAGTGAAAAAATCTGCAAGAAGCGAGATTCAGTTCCCACAAACTCTTCTCGCCGCTTCAGGTCTTCTAACCACGCGATCGCTTTCTCAGCAGCCGGAGTTAGTGTAAATACTGGATCATCACTGCTGTTAAACGTTTTCCTCAAAAGCTGGTCATCACACCATTGGCTGAGATATTGTTTAGGCGATCGAGGAGCAAAATCTGGATAAACGTCTTGTAGAAACTCCAGATAGTTACCCAGTTTAGTTTCTAACTCTTCTTGAGTAATAGAAATGCGCTGAGTTACCTTAAACTGGTTGTAAAAAAAACTCAGAATTAGAGCGGCGTTATCGCTTCGTAAAAGCTTCAAGGTAGTGGAGTTTTTTAATTCATACTTAATTTGCTCATATTCCATAGTAGTTGTTCATCATAAAGTAAAGCAGAGTCAAGAAAAGACAATGCAACCAACTATAGTCGTAATTTCTCAACACAGCTAACTTTTAAGTTTAATTTTTAGTTTTTATCTTGCCCATTGTCGCAAGATATAATCATAAAAAGCCTCTTTATCTACCTTATCCATTGCATATATTTTCCGACCACCAGAAACTACTTTAGTACGCCCTTGACTCAGACCAGTGGTGATAATTTCTGTTTCCCATTCGCGCAATTGATAAAATTCTGGATGTCCCAAATAAGCCGTTGCCAACACATCCCAGAAATAATAATCTTGGGGAATAACTAGTGCATAACATTGTCCGGCTAAATCAGAGATGGGATAGTGGCGTTGTCGTCCCATTTTGTATACTAACTCCGATGTGACTGGGACATTGTTAGTTAAATCCAAAGGACACATAATGATTTCAATTTGGGTTTGCCATACCCGCGCTGCTGAAATTGCGTCCCAATAAACATTCCATTCGGCAGAACCATCTTGTCCAGGTTCCAGACTTTTTTCCACATTACCACCTACATTCAATGCACCCCCCATCCACACAATTTTGTAAATTTTGGCTTCAATGTCCGGTGCTTTGTCTAAAGCTGCGGCTACCGTCGTCAACGGCCCAGTTACCATCAATGTCACGGGACTTGATGCGTCACGTAACACCTGTATCATGAAATCTTGACCTGTTTCAGCAACCAAAGGCGTAGTGATGGTTTCGCTTTGGTTGAGAATGGGAAGATGGTCAACGATAAACGAATCACGGCGATAGAGAGTAGGAAATGGATTAATACCGCGCACGGTGCTTTCTGCTACCGGGATATGAGAAAATCCCATCAAATCGATAATTTTACGTGTGGCGCTAACAGCTGGTTGAATATAGCAATCTGCTGGAGTGACGACAACACCAAGGAGTTCAATACGATCCATTGTCAACAGCAGCATAGTTGCCAGATAATCATCTACACCGCCATCGTGATCCATTAATACGAGTTGTTTTGTCATAAAAGGAGAATTATATGGATGAGTTTATGGAAGCTGCAATTCAAGAAGCAAAACAAGGCAGACAAGAAGGTGGAATTCCTATTGGTTCGGTTCTCGTCAAGGATGGCAAAGTTCTCGGCAGAGGACACAATAAACGCGTGCAAGACGGCGATCCTGTTACCCACGCCGAAATCGATTGTCTCCGCAATGCTGGGAGAGTTGGCAGTTATAGAGGTACTACACTCTATTCAACTTTAATGCCATGTTACCTGTGCGCTGGGGCAGTGGTACAATTTGGCATTAAAAAAGTCATCGCTGGAGAATCTAGAACTTTTCCTGGTGCTAAAGAATTTATGGTATCTCACGGTGTGGACGTTATCGATCTTAATCTTGATGAGTGCGAACAAATGATGAGTGAGTTTATTGAAACTAACCCCGAACTTTGGAATGAAGATATTGGTAAATAGTCATTGCATCCCTATAATCATAGCGATCGCAATATCTGGTTGAAGTCCAGCACATTAGGAAAATATTGATAATACTTAAGAAAGAAGCTGCAAACTCTTTTATATTACACAATAATTTTAGTGACTAGAACTAGCTAAAATTTAAACGTGTGAAAATGTCAAATCTAACTGAATTTACATTATTTGCTCCTCGTAACAAAGGAGCATCTTTAATTGGGTCTTTTTCAGATTGGCAAGAAATTCCCATGTCAAAAAGTGAAGATGGTTATTTTCGCACTAAAATTAAACTGGAAGATGGCATTTATCAATATAAATTTCGCATTCAAACCAAAAGCCCAAATTTTGCAGTTGATGAATGGATAGATGTCATTGATCCCAAAGCAACAGATGTTAATGAAATAGAAAAATATAGCATAGTACGCATTCAAGATGGTCAACGCATTGTTGATACTTACCTTTGGCAACACGATGAAATAACGTTGCCTGACAATCGGAAATTAGTCATATACGAAATGCACGTTGCCGATTTTACTGGTGATGAAGTTGGCTCTCACGAGCGAGGCAAATATTTAGGGATAATTGCTAAGTTAGATTATCTTTGCGAATTGGGAATTAATGCAATTGAATTAATGCCAGTTAATGAGTACCCTGGTGATTATAACTGGGGCTATAAAGTTCGCCACTTCTTTGCTACAGAATCTAGTTACGGTTCAACAGAAGATTTGAAGCGGTTGATTGACGAGTGTCATAGTAGAGGCATCCGCGTCTTTATGGATGGAATTTATAACCATACAGATGAAGAATGTCCTTTAATACTAATTGACCGAAATTACTGGTACTACGAACATAAACATTATCCTGAAGACCCAGATAATTACTGGGGGCCAGAGTTTAACTATGATAATTACGACAAAAACTTAAATATTAAACCTGCATGGGAATACATCGGCGATGTGGTAAAGTTTTGGATTCAAGAGTATCACATTGATGGAATTCGCTTTGATGCAGTGCGGCAATTGGCTAACTTTGAATTTCTCAACTGGCTGACTAAGGAAGCGAAAAACCATGCTGCACCCAAACAGTTTTATAACATTGCTGAACATATTCCCGATACAAATACTGTAGTCAAGCCAGATGGCCCATTAGATGCTTGTTGGCATGAGAGTTTTCGGTACTTTCTAGTTCCATATATTTGTGGTAAATCATTTGAATTAGAACAACTCAAGCAAATTTTAGATCCCAAACAGCAGGGTTATGCGATCGCAACCAATGTAATTAATTATTTGGCAACCCACGATCGCGAACGTGTATTACGAGAATTAGGCAATTGCGGCATCTTTGACGCAGCCGCATTTGAACGAGCCAAATTAGCAGCTGCTGTGTTAATGACAGCGATGGGTATACCGATGCTATGGATGGGAGAAGAGTTTGGCGAATATCAACAAAAAAGCGAAGATGTGACTAAGCCGCAGAAGATTACTTGGTCTTTATTGTCAAGCGACCAGAATCATGATTTATTTGAGTATTATCAAAAGCTAATTGCTCTACGCCAGCAAAATCCAGCTTTGCAAAGTGACAATATTAAGTTTTTCTACGAAAATGCAGCTGAGAAAGTGCTGGCTTACACCCGTTGGGATGAACAGAATTCTCATGTTGTCGTGGTGGTAAATTTCTCCGACCAAAACCTAAATCAATATAAAATTTCAGACTTCCCAACTGCTAAGTATTGGCGAGATTGGGTTAGTAATCAAGAAGTGAAATCTGGAGAGGATGGTTTAGTTACTGACTTGCCAAGCTATACAGCTAAGATATTTGTTTCAAATTCACAGTAATGTAGTCTGTAGATCGTTAATGTCCAAAGGTTGTAAATACATTGTCGCAAGCAGTGCGTTCACCGGAGGTGTTGGCGCAGCCATCGCTCGTAAAACAAACTGCTTGGGTCGCCACAAAGTAACAAGAGTGCTTGTGGGAGCAACAGCAAATAAAATAATATGATGTCCGATCGGATCAATCCAAAACCCAGATTGTAGAGACGCGATTTATCGCGTCTTGAAAGACCAATCATTTACACCAATAACCTTTAACCCAAGCGGATTGTGACATAACGCTATCTGCGAATAAGGTGTTGGGCAGTAATTAACAGGAGGCTTTATGGTAATTGTTGACAATTTACGCTTCCCTTTGACGCTTTTCACAGCACTAGGTTGCGGGCTGGTGGCTGGCGTCTTCTTTGCCTTCTCAACTTTCGTGATGAATGCCCTTGCACGACTCCAGCCAAAGGAGGGCATTATCGCTATGCAATCCATCAATATCACCGCAATCAATCCGTTATTCATGTTGGCACTCTTCGGAACTGCTATGGCTTGCATCTTTCTAGCGATTTCCTCGGTGTTAAAGTGGCATCAACCCGGCGCTGCCTATTTGCTTGTTGGTAGCTTGCTCTATCTCATTGGCACCGTTCTAGTGACGATCGCGTTTAATGTACCACTAAATGATGCGTTAGCGATCGCCAAACCAGATAGCACTGAAGGCGCGAACCTATGGGCTAAATACCTTACCAACTGGACGTTCTGGAACCACGTTCGGACAATAGCGGCACTGGCGGCAGCACTTCTACTCGGACTCTGCGATCGCACGATACCCTTTGCTCGGTAAAATGAGGCTATATGAGTATTCAAGCAGCATACGATAATTGGTCAGCCACATACGATGCTGACGAAAATCTGACGCGCGATCTCGATCAAACTGTCACCAGAGAAACTTTGATGGGTTTGAGGTGTAAATCAGTCGTGGAAATTGGCTGTGGCACAGGTAAAAATACGCTTTTGCTTTCACAAATTGCTCTGAAAGTTTGTGCGATCGATTTTTCAGCACAGATGATCGAAAAGGCGAAAGAGAAAGTGAGGGCTACTAATGTGGTGTTTCTTACAGAAGACATCACTAAGCAATGGACTTGTGGCAATGAGTCTGCCGATTTGGTCACTTGTAATCTTGTTCTAGAACATATCGAAGACCTCAGCTTGATATTTTCAGAAGCATTTCGTGTATTAGTCAAAGGAGGATACTTTTTTATCTGTGAGCTTCATCCATTCAAGCAATATCAAGGAACAAAAGCTAATTTTCAAAGACAGCAAGATGTCATTGAAATTCCTGCATTTGTACATCATTTGTCAGACTTTTTTAATACAGCAAAAGTTCATGGCTTCCTAGTTGAGGACTTCAAAGAATGGTGGCATGAAAAAGATAAAAATAAACCACCAAGGCTAGTATCAATCTTGTTGAGAAAGTGAAAAAATCTTTGGCGCATTGAAATTTAGAGCAGTTGCAGAGATACTGGCAAGAGTGATGGAAGATGTGGCGATTAATTATGGAATTTCCAAAACAGGTAGAGAAAATTTCTGTCAGCGCTGACAATTGCTTAACATCAGAATTATCGAAAAAGATTCATCAGTCATTAACACAGCGAGATGCTCAGTTTATTGAATCATTGATGCCTGTATGGGAATGGTTTTACCGTTATTACTTTCAAGTAAAAACTGATGGATGGCATCACATCCCAACAACAGGAAAAGTACTACTGGTTGGATCTCATAATGGGGGAATGGCTTCTCCAGATTTAATAATGATGATGTACGATTGGTTTTCTAGATTTGGAACCGAGCGTTTGGTGTATGGTCTAATGCATCCTTCCGCTTGGAAAGTGAGTCCAGAAATAGCAGAATTAGCCCAGAAATTCGGAGCAATTGTTGCACATCCCAAAATGGCTAGTGCGGCTTTCGATCGCGGTGCTAGCGTTCTGGTATATCCTGGAGGACAATATGATATGTTTCGTCCTCATAGCCAACGTTATAAAATTCATTTTGCCGGTCATCAGGGCTTTGTTAAGCTGGCTTTAAAACAAGAAGTTCCGATTATTCCTGTAATCTCGGTAGGCGCTCATGATAGCTTGATAGTCTTATGTGATTGCTATGATTTCGTCAAACAATTGCATCAATGGGGATTGCCGTGGTTATATCAAATAGACCCTGGAGTTTTCCCAATTTACTTAGGTTTGCCTTGGGGCTTGTCTATTGGCCCTCTGCCCAATATTCCTCTACCTGTGCAGATTCACACTCGCGTCTGTCATCCAATTACTTTTGAAAAATATGGTCAAGATGCAGCTAGAGATCGTAACTATGTGAATGCTTGTTATGAAATAGTTCAAAGTCAAATGCAGGAAGAGTTAAATAATTTGGTTAGAGATACTCAGAAATCTAGCTAAAACACGAATATTAGTGGCGAAGTGAGGAATCTCCCAATATTTCCAAAAGCGATCGCTCCATAACTTCACTGACAAATTTATTTCCTTGCAAGTTGAGGTGGATGTGGTCGTGAAACAAACCTTGGGGGTTGGTAGTTGAATTGAAGTTCGGTAAAAAGTCTATATAGTTAATTTGCTGTGCTTTGGTAAAATCGCTCAAGCGCTGACGTGCTTTTATTTCGTAATCGCGGGGGCCTGGTTCACCAATTTCTCGTAGTAAAGGAGTCATCACTAGCAGAAATTTGCTGTTGGATTGGCGAGTCAAGGCTTGAATTTTAGCGATCGCCTCCAGATTAATCCCCACGCGATCGCCTGATTCATTTTGCACGGCTTGCAGTTCTGGTATTGGCTTTTGCTTGACGATATAACGCTGCCACACTTCCACTAATGCCAGGGGAGGTTTACGATCTGGATAATTGCGATCGCGTCCTACTGGTAATGAAGTAGGAGGAGTAGCAAACAAATCATCGGTATTAATTAATAACACCACTGCTTGCGCGTTAAAATTGCCAAACTTCTCTAAATAAGCTAATTCATTCCTTGGCCCCCAAGAGTTAGCTGAAGCATTTAGCACTTCTACTTCCTGATAATTACTATTAGTGGATGATGCTAGAGAACGCATCATCAAACTAGATATTGTATTAGTCTGATCAGTCCACCAACCACCATTAGCAATAGAATCACCTAAGAGGAGAATTCGCAGCCCAGAAGGTGCAGGTATCTTTTTTATCGGACTACCTCGCATAGAATATTCATTAATTTCAATGCGATTACCAAAACGACGGGTGCGTTGGTTAGGAGCCAACAAATAACCAATCTGCTCATCGCCAATATAAATCAGGGGATTACCGAAACCAAATAGCGATCGCAGTCCGATCTCGATTACTAAAAACAATCCCACAACCACCGCCAAAATTACGCTCAGTGCTATTTTCACCTACTCACACCCTCTTATACTGAGTTGCTTTTCAATGATACTGGGGGATTGGGCATTGAAGAAGGGAATAGGGTACAGGTTAGAGGGTACAGGTTATTCCCTATCACCTATCACCTATCACCTGTCCCCTTATCCCCACTCCCCAGTCCTAAATTTTTAAAGTGAATTTAACGTCATCCGCAAATAGAAGGACTACAATCAAAACGGACAAATATTTCATGCTCCAACAACAGAGGATTACAAAGCTGTGTCCGACTTAAATCGCGGAATTATGAAATTTAAGGGAGCAGATTCCCCAAAAGTAGTCACTATCTCTACCGTGTTGCTTCTGGGATCGATCGCTGCTCTCGTAATCTGGGCGCTGCAAGCTGCCTATGCGCTAAACTAAAACCATTAGTAGTCTAGAAGGACACTTGTCTTAAACGGTTTCCGTCTTAGCCAAGTGTCCATTTAGCAACTAGTCATTGAAGAAGAATCCAGAATCCAGAATCCAGAATCCAGAATTCAGAATGCTTTTCCTTGTGGGATTCAAACCACTAGCTGATTGTAGACTTCTAAATCTATAATTTGGATTGTTTTTAAACCCCCGTGTTTATGCCTTAGCCATCATTCTGAATTCTGACTCCTGACTCCTGAATTCTCTTTGAAAAAGCCCCCCCTAATAACCATCAAAAATTTCAGCAAAATTTTAGATTTGAGGTTTTAGATGGAAAATTTAAATCTAAAATCCAAAATCCAGAATGTTTGAACCTTGGGGTATCTTAGTTATTTTAATTGTCTGCCCCCTTTTGGGCGGATTACCCCTGATTGCATGGATAACTTACGCCCTCAAACGGAAGCAGTTATCACAAGTTGGTACAGGAAATATTAGTGTATCAGCTGCTTTTTATCATGGCGGTAAAATTGTCGGAATTCTGGCAGTCTTGTCAGAAGCTTTTAAAGGAGTTGCGGCAGTCTTACTCACCCGCATTTTCTTCCCAGATGGATCGTCTTGGGAATTGCTTGCCCTAATCGCTCTGGTAATCGGTAGATATTGGATAGGCAGAGGAGCAGGTACGACAAATGTTGTCTGGGGATTTGTCGTACACGATCCACTGGTTGCGATATTTGTATCTTTCTTTGCAGGTATTGCTTTTACAATTCTGCAATCAAGAAAGTTAGTCAAATTTGGGGTTTTGCTACTTTTTCCTTTGTTTGTGGCACTTCTGCACTTTAGCGATATTCCCAGAATATTTGCTGCTGTGGCCTTAGCTGGTTTAATGGGCTGGATTTACACCAAAATTCCTGATGATATGAAACTGCCAGCCCAAGAGGCACAAACAGAATCGCAAGCGATGTTGGAATTTTTACGCGGCGATCGCACAATGGTTTCTTTAGATGAAGAGTTGAATGCTGCCATAGTCGGAGAAAAGGCAGCGACATTATCTCAAATTAAGCGCTGGGGCTATCCAGTGCCGAAGGGATGGGTACTAGCACCTATCGACAATCCAGAAGGGTTAACAGAATTTCTCCAGCCATCAGAATTATCTCCCTTGGTGGTGCGTTCCTCCGCTATTGGAGAAGATTCAGAACAGGCTTCTGCTGCTGGACAGTATGAAACAGTTGTAAATGTTACTAGCCCAGAGGCACTACAATCAGCGATCGCTCAAGTTCAAGCTTCCTACAATCATCCATCTGCTGTCCAATATCGGCGCGATCGCGGTTTAAATGATACAGCAATGGCTGTGTTGATTCAGCAACAAGTCCAGAGTGTATATTCTGGTGTCGCTTTCAGCCGCGATCCCATTACCCAACAAGGTGATGCAATCATCATTGAAGCCCTTCCAGGCAGCGCAACGCAAGTCGTTTCGGGAAAAGTCACACCAGAACAATATCGCGCTTTTGTCGTTGAAACAGAAAATTCTTACTCTGTACAATTAGAGGGTGAAGGACGAGTCCCACAATCATTAATCAAACAAGTTGCATACTTAGCTTACCGACTCGAAAAACGTTATCATGGCACTCCTCAAGATATCGAGTGGAGTTATGACGGGCAAACGCTTTGGGTGTTGCAATCTCGACCGATAACCACTCTGTTACCTATATGGACACGCAAAATCGCTGCTGAAGTGATTCCTGGAGTAATTCACCCCTTAACATGGTCAATCAATCGTCCCTTAACTTGTGGAGTTTGGGGAGAATTTTTTACTTTAGTTTTAGGCGATCGCGCTTTGGGGTTAGATTTCGCCAAAACAGCAACTCTACACTATTCCAGAGCCTACTTTAATGCCTCCCTCTTAGGAGACATTTTTCTCCGCATGGGACTACCGCCGGAAAGTCTGGAATTTTTAACCAGAGGAGCTAAGTTAAGTAAACCGTCCTTGCAATCAACTTGGGAAAATTTGCCAGGACTAGGGAAGTTGCTGAAGCGAGAATTCAGTTTAGAAAAGGACTTCAAGGAAGATTATCACAAACGGTTCATTCCTGGGTTGTCGCAGTTGGCGCAGGAAGATATAGATAGCTTGGAACCACCGGCGTTGTTGGCAAGAGTTGATTTTATTCTGGAGTTGCTGCGTCATGGGACGTATTACAGCATTTTAGCTCCCTTGAGTGCTGCCCTGAGACAGTCGATTTTTCGGGTAAAGGATAGGCAAATCGATCATAGCGTCACCCCAGAGGTAGCGGCACTGCGATCGCTCAGTGCGATCGCAACAGATGCCAAGCAGGTATTGGTTGAGTTTGAGCCACAGCAAGTATTTGAACAATTAAAGCAAACCCCCGAAGGAGAGAAAATCCTCCAAGCATTTAACGAATTGCTGCAAGATTACGGCTACTTAAGCGAAGTAGGAACCGATATCTCCGTTCCCACTTGGCGTGAAAATCCCCAGATGATTCAGCAAATGTTTGTGCAGTTAATGCAGGGGAACGAACCACAAGCAGGCGCTAAAGACGCGATTAATAGTATCTTTGCTGGTAAACGCAAACGCTCTTTTGTGCAACGGCGCGTGGATATCAAAGGACGAGTCACCGAAGTTTATTCCCGACTTTTAGCTGAATTGCGTTGGAGTTTTGTGGCTTTAGAGAAGATTTGGTTAGAGTCTGGTTTACTCAAGAAAACAGGCGATATCTTTTTTCTCAACTTTGATGAAGTGCGGCGTCTAATTGGAGATGAAGATTCCAGCTTAATAGAGCAGTTAGATAAGTTAGTAGAATTTAGGCGATCGCAATTTGTCCAAGATAGCGAGATTATTCAAATACCTCTTTTAGTCTACGGCCATACACCTCCTCACCCCTTAGCTCCCTCTGAACTCTACTCTGACCAAATTTTACAAGGCATTGGAGCCAGTCATGGGCAAGCTGAAGGTAGGGTGAAAGTGTTGCGAAATTTACAAGAGATTCCAGACATCGACCGAGATACGATTCTGGTAGTGCCGTACACGGATTCCGGCTGGGCCCCATTGTTATTAAGGGCTGGAGGATTAATTGCCGAAGCTGGAGGAAGACTTTCTCACGGTGCGATCGTTGCTCGTGAGTATGGAATTCCCGCAGTGATGGATGTTCGCGGTGCTACATGGATCTTGCAAGATGGTCAACGAGTGAGGATTGATGGGTCTAGGGGTATTGTGGAATTATCTAATGATTTAAGACCCGAATGATTACCACTTCCCTGAAAGAATTGCCTGAAGAGTCGGTTTCTCACAATGCCGAAATCAAGAAAAAGGTGATGTTACGCTTCGGCGATTTACCTCACCTGACTAACTTTTCTCAAGCACGTTTTGCTCCTGGACAAAGCGCACCAGCACACGCGCATCAAGATATGTGCGAAGTATTTTTTGTAGAAGCTGGTTCAGGAGTAATTCACATTGATGGTACAGAATACCCCTTGCTTCCGGGAAACTGCGTAGCTATCGAACCGGGAGAAGTACACGAAGTTGTCAATAGTGGCTCAACTGAGCTTGTTTTGACGTACTTTGGTTTGCGAGTCGAAAAATCAGCGTAATTATTTTGAATACAAGATACAGTGAGGGCATAACCATGTTATGTCATGTCCGCTTGATTGCTTATTAAACCCGAAGAACCCCACCCCGCCAAAGCTAC
>NZ_CAWUDN010000109.1:0-27399 GCF_963920915.1 Nostoc sp. PCC 9305 | reverse complement strand
TAAGTCTTTCCCCTCTGCCCCTCTGCCCCTCTGCCCCTCTGCCCCTCTGCCCCTCTGCCCCTCCGCCCCCTGATCACTGAGCGTAGCCGTTGGCGCAGCCTCTCGTAGAGAAGTGCTGCCCCCTCCGCACCTCTGCCTCTTCTCCATGCCCAATTCCTTATTTTTATTTAGTTTTGGGTAAAGGTTGACCAAACTCGATTACCTGGGGTTCGGGATCGTTGGGGATTGTTGGAACTGGAAATTCCGACACCCCGAAAGGAGGAATGTTATTTAAATTGCCGAGTTGATTTGGAAAAGAAGGAGGGGGAAGAATCGAAGCAGGTTGTTGAGACGGAGAAGATGGATTTGGATTTAAAGGAGGTACGGTGACAAAAGGCTGCCCTGAGTTAGTAGTAATTGTTGAGGGCAGTTCATTGGATGGAGGCGGAGCTGTGAGTGAGGGGGATTGTGGGTTAGTAATTACGGGTAAGTTACTAGGCGGCTTTTGGAGTGTTTGAGGTTGTTTCTTGGCTGAAGGAGGTGAATTTCCTGATTTTACAGCAGTAGTTTTACCAGAAATAACCGGACGTAATACCCAGCGAGTGGAGTTTTTTCGAGAAACGGGTTGAAGTTGTACCTTTTTGGGATTAAAAACAGTCCCTGCTGCTAAATCAAGAACAATACGTGTATCGTTTGCGTTGAGTTGAGAAATGCGAATGCTTTTGATTGCTCCAGAATAATTTTGTTGCGTGGTAACTTTGCCCAACTTAGTATTCGGTAAATCTACAACCAAACGAGAGGGTTGGGCTAAGTAGAAATAACGAGGGGTTGTGCCTGCTGAGAGAGTGATTTCGAGTTGCTGTGTCTTGGGAGAAAAACGCCAATTATTTAGCTTTGCCCCTGGTGTTGCAGCAGTAGTAAAAGTTTCGAGGGCGATCGCTGCATAAAAACTTAATATACTGATGCTAAATAACTGCTTGCCCCATTGGTAAGATTGCTTATTTTTTAGTTCCCGATCCATTCTTTTTATTTGCTCCATAAAACCCATACAATGCACTTACATTGCCGTTTATTTCGCGCCTCCAATCCCGTAGACGCGATTCATCGCGTCTCTAACCACCCCCAATTCAATTAGCTTTTTGAGGCACAGCAGTAAATTTCAGAGTTTGTGGAATGCCCTTTACGGTTAATTGACCTGTCATATTACCTTTATCCACAAGTTGCATTTGAATTGTGACTGAGTTCAGAGGATCGTTTTGGGGGCGAGGAATATTACAAAGGATTGATTTACCAACTTTTCCAGATAAATTTAATTGTTGATTTCTGAAGATGCCTGCCAGAGAGTGCTTTTCGTCAGTGTCGGCGTTCGCGTTTGCCGGTAATACAGAGGCATTTAAGTAAATACCTGACTGCTCAATGTTTAACGTCAGAGTATCCGATTTTTCACAGTTAGGCAAATTCTTCGCTAGGGTTAGACGATAGCGACCGTTAACTGGCGGAGGAGCCTTGAGTTTGTTTTCTCCGTAAACAGTGACAGTTTTAAACAACAGTAGCACTGAAATTATTGTTACTCCGTAAAAAGCTAAAGATTTGAAGTTGAAATGATTCATGTTCTCAACTCCTAAGTGTTGGCTCTTGACTGCTAACGTCAGGAAGCATGGAAGCCAGATGAGCGGTGACTTGACTGTAACGGCGGGTAATCAGCAGGGAGGAGCAACATTGAATGGCTAGTTGATCTGTATATCTTCCCAAGGTTTGACGCTCGATACCCCAAGCGCGGCTAGTACCTGCAATTGTTAGGTCTACATTTTTTGAGGTTTCGACTACAGCTTGGATTGGATCTGGAACTTGAACAATTTTGATTTCGATGCGATCGCGTACACTACTCGGTAATTGCTCCATCATCGTATTTAGTTCGTAATTCAATTCTTCCTTGGCGTGATTTGCTACTATCTGTAATATCTGCAACACACAAGTCTCACGATTGATTAGCAGTCTCAAAGCTAGTATTAGTGCTAAATCATCATGGATATTGGCTGAATAAGGTACTAATAAACTTTCTAATTGCTCTTTGCCTTTATCTACAAACACAGCGACATCCACTGGGGCAGTAGTAAGCATTTGTCCAACTCGTCCACCTAAGCGGTTACTACTAAAAGCTGGGCGATGCCATCCTACAAGAATTAAATCAACTTGTTTAAGTGCGGCAATCTGTGCAGTTTCCCGTGCAACATTACTAGATATGCGAATGATGGGATGCACATGAGCGCGTGTTTCTACTGGTTCGAGCGTATTAATCAATTCTTCTAGCTGCTGGCGGCGCTGGGCAATTAATCGGTCTGCTTCAACTGGCGTACTTTCAAAGGCATAATCTTCTTCAAATTCAATCAGGCTCAGAGGGTTAACAACGGCGGGATATTGGGAGTTGAGGGCAATGCTTGCTGCCAACTGTACCAAGCCTTTTTGGGTACTCGGATTCGCTACGGGCACCAAAATTCGGTAGGGACGAATGTAAGTTTCAGCATCAGTAGCGCTGGTAGCTGTTTGTGCTTCTAACTCCGGTTCCACCACATCTAACCTGATCAGCTTCTTGGGATATGTCCATTCCAGCAGTGGCGAGGTCATGAAGGTAGTTACCAATGCCATAATTACCAGCATGGTAAATATTAAGGGGGAAATTACCTTTAACTCTAAACCAATGTTTAGCACTATCAGTTCGGTTAAACCGCGAGTATTCATTAACCAACCGAGTGCTGAGGCTTCCCGTTTACTAATGCCACTGACACGCGCTGCTACATAAGTACCAACATACTTACCTGCGATCGCTACTGCTAAAACCAACGCACACAAAAGCCACAATTCGGGACGATTGAGCAAGCCAATCTGCGTTTTTAAACCACTGTAGGCAAAAAATATGGGTAGCAAGAAAATTAGGACAAAATCTTCCGTTTTTATTGCCAATTCTCGCACTAAATCTTCATTTTTGGGCATGGCTGCTCCCAGCAAAAATGCCCCAAAAATTAAGTGAATTCCAATTAATTCAGTGATTAGTGCCGACGCAACTACTGCCATATAAATTCCAGCTAGCAGTAATTGGCTGAGTCTTCCTGCACGGAGGTAGTGTTTGGCAAGGCGTTGCAGGAACCAACGACCGACTGTCAACATCAAGCCGATGTAAACTATACTGGCGATAATTGTAGGTATAGCACCAGCAAAGTCACCAGTTCGCGCAACTGCGATCGCTACTGCCAAAAGACACCAAGCGGTGACATCATCCACTGCTGCACAAGTTAACGCCAAAGTTCCTAAACGCGTTCCTTGTAAATTGTTTTCAGTAATGATTCGCGCCAACACTGGAAAGGCAGTAATCGACATTGCCGCCCCCAAAAATAAAGCAAAGGCGGTGAATGATACACTTGCATTAGAAACTAGGGGATAAAGTATCACCGCTAGCAATGTTCCTAGAGAAAACGGCACCAAAATGCTGACATGAGAAGTTAAAACTGCTACTTCTAATTGGCCGCCGAGGTATTTGGGATTGAGTTCTAGCCCAATCAGAAACATGAAAAATATTAGTCCCACCTGAGACAAAACATTGAGAAAAGGAAAAGTTTCTGGTGGAAACAAGGTAACTGCTAGATGGGGAGCAACTAAACCAAATAAAGATGGGCCAAGCATAATTCCGGCGACAATCTCACCAATTACTAGTGGTTGCTTAATGGAACGGAATGCTAGCCCTACTACCCGTGAAAGTCCAATAACAATCAGCACCTCAACCAGAACGAGAATAACTATGTGCATGGTTTCCTCAAAATTAACTATCTGGTTTCCCTAAGATAATTCTTTAAAAGACTAGAAAATGTCAAGCTTGTTAAATACAACCAAGAGTAGTTTGTGCTTCGTTGTTATATTAATTATTGTTACGATTTAGTTGCAGCTGTTATGGGTAAGCAAGTTAGTAGTAAGGACTTGAGTCCTTAATTTTCTCAGCACTAAAGCGCTTACTAAAAACCCTCAAAACTAGCTGAGATATTGTACTAGATACTTAATTAATCTAATATTTAATTTTGCTTAAGTAGAAGATTTTTCATAGCTTGTACCGTGCAATAAGAAGGCAATCAGTGGTGATGCCATAAGAGTAGTAATGACCGCCATAATAACCATTATCGTGAATAAAGTTGGGGTAATTATACCTTGTTCCAGACCAATATTGAGGATGATTAACTCCATCAAACCACGAGCATTCATCAGAGTGCCGATAGTTGCAGATTCGCGCCAATTTTCCCCAGCTAATTTTGCAGCCAACATACAAGCAACACCTTTACCGAGAATTGCGATCGCAATAATTAATAGCGTCACTCCCCATAAAGTAGGTGTGTTTACCAATCCAATTTGAGTGTTTAATCCAGAGAAAACAAAAAAGATCGGTAACAAAAAAGAAGTAGTTAAAAACTCCGTATATTGGCGAATTTGTTGGGCAAATTCTCCGCGTGGTGTCACTGCTCCCAACACAAAAGCACCAAATATTGCATAGATACCTGTAACATCGGTAAACCACGCACAAAACATCAAAATTATCAACATTAAAGTCAGGGTTTGTCTGTTCACACCTTCGCGTTTTGTCATCCGTGTGAACGCTTTCAGTAGAGGTTGTCCGAGAAAAATCGCAAATAGCACATAGCAAATGCCACCACCAATTGCTAATATGGCTATGCTTAAAGAATTTTTCACGCTAGCAAGCACGATCGCCAGCAAACACCAAGCAACTGCATCATCTACCGATGCTGCACCTAAAGCCAAAGTACCGAAGCGAGTTTGTGCAAGACCGCGTTCGTAAAGAATACGAGCTAACATTGGAAAAGCCGTAATAGTCATCGACGCACCCAGATACAAAGCGGCTGACCAAGGCATAACTTTTGGTTGAAAGAAATCGCCATTGTGATAAAACCAAAAAGATGCGATCGCTCCTAAAATAAAAGGAGTGATAATCCCAGCCGCAGATAACAAACTTGCACTTTTGATATGATGTTTTAAGAGTTTGGTATTAAACTCTAAACCAATCAAAAACATATAAATTGCCAACCCAATCTGGCTGATAGCATACAAAATCGACATCGATGGATTGGGTATTTTGAGTCCGACAGCAGTGATGATAGGAAGCTTAGGAAATAGCCATTGCTGAAAATCTGGTGCAATCAATCCTAAAAGTGATGGCCCTAGCATTACACCTGCGATCATTTCGCAAACAACATCGGTTTGACCAAGATAGCGGCGTCCTAAAATCGTGACAATGCGACAAGTGGTTAAAATAACTGTGAGTTGCAGAAATAGCTGAATAACCAGATCAAAATTTGACATTGCACTTCCTTAATTTATGTCTCTGCATTGAAGAATCTCCCTAGACTCTAAAGTTTGTCCTGTTTTACTCATATATGACTACTACATCAGCACAAATGCCAATTTTGTAAACATAAAGATAGCTGTTTGTAATTTGATGAGATACAACAAGCAATGCGTTGCTTTAGTTTCCAAAGTCATCTTGTTCTTAAGAACGCACACAACTGTACGTCAATACAACATATTGCATCCAAACTAAAACCGCCATATATGATTTTTTATGATTTGTTAATTTGCGATTTATAACCTTTTTCATCTATTTGAGGCACAATCGACGGGAGCATCTCACCTTTGCAAATATACTAGGCGATTAGAAATCGCGGCTACACAAACTAAGTCCGCCTACGCGGACTCAAAAGATTTGAAACCCACGGAGGTGGGTTTTGTCTGTATAGCCGCGAATTCCATTCGCCAGGGCAAACGTGTTTTTACACTCATTGAGATGCTCCCCAATCGACTGTAGGGACGCACAAATGTACGTCCCTAACCTACGGTTGAATTATCTGAAAATTGCTAGAATTTTTGATTAAATTAGTTGCGATAATTTGAAATTTTACAACCACTCCCCGCCCCGGAAACGCCAACGAGGGAAGATAATTCGCATCAGGCTTTGGGAACTAATAAAAACTGCTAGCCACACGATGCTATAGTGCAATAAAAAAGTTCCTGGCAAAAGTTCTTCTTTCGGTAAAGGTATTGGCAAGAAGCCAAATAGTTTGACTCCACAAAATATAAATATTAATTCCCATATACCAGCTAAGAGTTGATAGGCTGCGGGCCAATCTCTATCCCAACGAGATTTTTGGAGATAGTCATAAAGTACATCCCAACCTAAGCCAAAAATGGCGACATAAGCAAGTATCCAAAAATAAACCGAGTTAGCACCAGGGCCAATCCAACCTATTGCAAATGGCAAAGATACGAGTACGCCGACAGTTGCCAGTAATAATAATCGAGTTTGCCAGCGACCAAATAAAGTTGGTGTCATAAAAATAATTCGTAATTCGTAATTCGTAATTTGTAATTTAGTTAAGCCACCCACAAGAGGTGGGGTTTTTACCTACCTTGAGATACAAGGACTTTTTCACGCCACTTGCGGGCGAGGTTTTGAACCTTTACTTTTTTGATAAAAGTAGAGACGCGATGAATCGCGTCTTTTTTGCGAGGATGGCAAATACGATAATATCGTCTAGCCTTAAAGCACCAACACATCTTCTATATTAATCATTAGGATGGTTTAAGGTGATAATCAAATTTAGAATGGTAAGCTGCATTGGCAAAGTCCATTGTTCGCGTAGCGTCTGTCTGCGACACGCTGCGCGAACGTAGAGAAGGTATGGCGTCCCAATTGATTACATCTTCTAACAAAGCTTGATAACCTAGTGTATTGGGATGGAGTCCATCTTCACTCAAGCGTTTGAGTCGCCAACTTTCACCGCGTTCCATCCATTGCTCAAAAATATCTAAATAGGGAATCTGCCGTTTGCTGCAAGCAATTCTAGTTGCTTCTTTGTAGCGGTACTGGTCGGCATGATTGTAGTAAAAACAATCTAAAAATGGCATTTTGGCTTCATCCACTGGCACCATGCCTACGAATAACACAGGACAAAGTTGCTGTGCTAAATCTAGCAGAGACGCAATTTCCTTTTCAAACAATGTAAAATCTGTGTAATTTCGACCATCGGGACGCGCCAACCGCGCTGAGTCATTCACGCCTACTGATAAAATAATCAAGTCGGGGACACGATTTCGCAGTTCACCCCGGTGGCGGAACTCAACTTCTAGTCTTTGGGCTACTTGTTGCGTGCGATCGCCCCTTACCCCTAAATTATAAAGAATATGACCGGCACTATCCGGCAACATCCACCATCGCCGTAGTTGCTCAATCCAGCCTCCTTTTTCCGGGTCGCCGAATCCATAAATTAAGCTGTCCCCCAGTGCGACAATCTTCATAGGCTGAAAGTGATTTGGTGCTACAGACAGCTGCATTGAGGAAGAAGCGAGAAATGTGTGCATTTAACGACTATATTTTATATCTTTACAAGATTCTATACATTTCTATACCATAGATGGCTATCTTTAGTGTTCAAGCATCTATGGAGTTTTTACTTGTTGATATAGTTGTAAGGTTAATATTGCCGCAGTTGAGCCTCTGTACGATGGGCTACCGTACTTTAACAATCAGCATGAGAATCAAACCGCAGAGGCGCATTCGCGCAGCGTCTCGTCAGAGAAGGACTCTGAAGAAGAGTAAAGAGGGAGATTCACTCAAAATTTTCGCCTTTGTGTCAAGCTTATGTACTTTATCAACTTGAAATGCGCTGTCAGTCCTCATCTACAGACGGATAAGTAGTGCAGGTACATCAATCGCTAAAAGTAAAGAGTCACTTACCAATTGGTTTGTCAAAAAAGTTGACACAAGTAGTTGTTTTGTAATACAGTATATTACAATGGTAATGAGTTAAATTAAAAAGACTTCCTCGCCACTACAGTGGAAATACAATTACCATTTGTATGCAATTAGTTGATATTACGAGAAAAATTTTTCAAACCTTTCTACTTAACACAAAATAACTTAATTAACGCTGCATAACCGATAAATATGGTTTTTGACTATTTTAGAAGCAACGAAGGCACTCCTACAAATAATACTCGGCAAAGCTTAATTGCTTGCGGTTGGCGACCGTTTAATCGAGAGTTAGACTGGGGATTTTTATGGCAACTGTTGTACAGTGACTCCCGCGAATTAAGTCAAAAGAGTTTGAATTTAGCGAGTAATGTTGCTGATGTTTTAGGACGCAATAATTATGCTTGGTGGGCTAATTTATTAAGTGTTGTATCTGATAATACCCGTTACGAAGTTGAAAAGTTTTGGAATTACATCACACCAGATCCTCAATCACCAGATCATCGCTATAAAGATGTTTTGAGTACGGAAACACCTATTGTCCAATTTGTCAGTCGTAGTAATATTCCTATTGATTATGTTCTGAATCGACTGCAAGAAATTACTGTAATGCGAGTTTTAGGTGTATTGGGTAATCCTGATATTATTACCCAGTATTTCTCAGAGAGAGATTTTTATTTTCCTATAGATAAATTCGTTAGTTGGGAACGCTTAGACGTTATTAATACTGTTTATGCTTACTGGTCTAAGTATGACGTTTGGTTGCAAATCGATCCCTACGATCGCGGGCGAAGACAATATACTTTAATGGCGCAAAATCTCGCGCCACTAATTAACAAAGCAACTTACGACTTAGCAGTAATGTTGAGTGGATATCAAAGTCGTGTAGGCAAAGTTCATAGTCAATTTAACATTCGGACATTTCCCGCAGATATCCAAAACTTTACTGATTCTGTACAGCAAGCGATTATGAATCAAAACCAGTTAGCGGTTGTTGTACATGGACAACCGGGTACTGGCAAAACAGTCTGGACACAGGCAGTAGCAAAAGAAATTCTTGTACCTTTAGGGTATGTAATTTTTATTTTAGATCATGATGCGATCGCTAATTTCGTCCCCCCGACTTACATAGAGCGTATTTGTATCGTTATTAACGAAGCTGATAATCTAGCGCAAAATCGTGCTTCGGAGGTAGCGCAATACAATAACAAAACCGAACACATTTTGAGTTTGCTAGATGGCACTTTGTATCAGAGTGTAATTGATGACTCTGGTATTCAGATGCAGCAACGGTTAGTTATCTTGATGACTTGTAACACTACTGAAAGATTAGATCCAGCCATGTTACGTAAAGGTAGGGTGGATTTGATATATGAATTTACACAACTATTCGTATAAAATCTACTTTCACCACAGTTTCACTTGTTTTTGCGATACAAGCTGATGCTCTTTGCGCCAAGCTTGGGGAGGTAAACCGTGATGTTGGCGAAACTGGCGGGAGAAATGAGACACATCCTGATAGCCCAATGCTTTCGCTATCTTCTCGACTGTCTGATTATTATTTTGGAGTAAAAAACAAGCTTCTGCCATTCGGCGTTTGACAATCCAGCAGTTTACAGTCTCTCCACTTGTCTCTTTTACTCGGTTAGTTAAGTAAGCCGATGAGTAACCAACAGCAACAGCCACATCACACAAAGTAATTCCTTCATGATAATGGGCTTCGATAAAGTCGAAAACTTCTTTTAATTGCGGAATGCAGGGAAAGATTGACTTAGAAGAAATGTTGACTTCTTTATCAGAGAATACGGCAACACCGGAAGCGATCGCTGTAGTATTATCTGTAAATGCTGATGATTTTGGAGCTTTCTCAAATTTCATCGCACACCAGTACTGGAGATTCGCTTGCTTTTCCAAGCGAATAGCGATCGCTCTGAGCAATTCATCTAATGTCGAGGGTTTGGTAAGATAATCATCTGCTCCCAATTCCATAGCTTTGCGAACATCTGCTTTAGTACTACTGCCAGTCAAAAAAATGAAAGGAATAATTGCTGTCAGAGGATCTTGGCGTAGTGTATTTAAAACGCTATAACCATCCATATCGGGCATCGTGATATCGCAAATAACTAAGTCGGGTACATCCTTTTGTGCTTGTTGGATACCAACACGACCGTTTTGAGCGCCTATCATATCAAAACCTTTAGCCTCAAGACCCTTTAAATAAAGATTGCGGGTAACGCTATCATCTTCAATGACAAGAATTTTCTTTGACGATTCGTACATAACTTTCTCTTACAATCAATTTTTGCAGAAGCTAATTACTAGACTCTTTGGTGAGTATCTAAATAGGAATGAAATTAATTAAATCGTTCCGAGAGTTATGATTGTTAATTAATAACTTAACAACTATCTTCATTTCAACACTCATAACTCGGAACAGGTAAGCTCTGATTTAATTAATGGCAGAATTATAGTAAACGTAGTGCCAACATCAACTTCACTTTCTACAGAAACTTGACCATGATGTAAATCTACAAGGGTTTTAAGAATCGAGAGTCCTAGCCCAGTACCAGGTATACGATCGATATTACTACCACGGTAAAATGGCTCAAATATTCGCTGTTGATCTTCTACTAAAATCCCGATCCCTCTATCTTTGACTTGGAAAATTAATTTTTCATTTTGGCAAGATAGTTCTAAGCTAATTTCCTGATTTAATGGAGAATACTTAATTGCGTTATCAAGTAAATTCTTCAAAATCGGCTCTAGTAGTTTTTTATCTATATAGGCTGTTAGAGAGCTATCTTGACTTACAAAATTGATTGATTTTTGACTAATAATCATCTGCATTTGTGCAACTAAATCCTGACAAAATTGAACTAACTCAAGCGGTTTTGGTTCAAAGTTTAATTTTGCTGATTCTGCCTTAGAGAAGAACAAAATATCATCCAACATCAGACTCAGTTGTTCGGTAGCTTTTTGAATGTGATCGAGTAATGGTTGGATTTTCTTCTGTGTACGTTTGTCTACTTCTTCTTTAAGTAAACTATTAGAAAATGAAACAATATTCAGTGGAGTTCGGAATTGATGGCAAACCATAGAAAGAAAACGCGCTCTAAGTTCGCTAAGTTGTTTGGCTTGTTCTAAAGCTTGATTAAGACCTAATTCTGCATATTTGTAATCAGTAATATCGATACCTGCAATCAGTTCGACTGGGTTTCCCCCAAAATCCAGCCCTCCATCAAGCTTGGCAACTGCACAGGCTAGCCAGCGCTCCGTGCCGTTTTTTGTTAAAATATTCATCTCCTGATATTCAAAGTTAGCGGCTTCATCCGGGTTACGTACTTGCCTGCGTTTTTTGCTCTTAATCAGTCGGCGAAGATCAAAACCTGTTAGTAGTTCTTCTTTTGTATAGCCAGTGAGTTGTTCTACTGCCGGATTTATATAGCAAAGCCGCGTACCTTGAATCAGAAAAGTGCCGGCATCTGTGGTTTCGGCTATTGTCCGAAATCTAGTCGCGTTCAGACGTAATGCTTCTTCAGTCTGTTTCGATTCAGTAATGTCCCAAATACTCCACACTCTCCCAATAATTTTACCCTCGAGCAACTGAGGTTTAGAGTAATGTGCAAAAACTCTTCCATCTTTCAACTCCAGAATATCGTAGCTCTCGAAATCAGATTGGCTAGACACTTCCCAAATCAGCCGACTAAAGGCTTGTGGATCTTTAAGTTGGTTCTCAAAAAATGCTTTGCATCGAGGACATTTTTTAGATAATATTAGGGACTCTGGTATCTGCCACATATCCACAAATTTCTGATTCAAGCTTAGAATATCTCCCTCAAAGTTAACTGCAACAATACCAATTGCAGTAGACTCAAGAGTAGAACGAAGTAAACAAAGAGATGTTTCTAGTTCTACTTCTTTAGACTTGAGTTGAGAAAATTCTTGTTGCAAATTGTCTTTGGCATCTTTTAATTCATCAGTCCATTTTTGCACGCTCAATTCTACTATTTCATCAGTTTTTTCACGAGCAAAAGCACAGCCAAATTCTATATCTTGGTGTTTTACATAGTTCATGGATATTTCTACCAGAAATATTCGACCTCCTTTTGTCCGATAGCGAGATTTAAAGGAAAGGGAACCCTGTGAGCTAATATCTGACCAATTATGCAGCGAAAAATCTATATCTATATCATGCAGACTCATAGAAAGTAATTCCTCACGGGAATACTCAGTCATCAGACAAGTGGCATCGTTGACGTAAAGAAACTGCGCGTTTGCTCCTAAGCAGAAGGCAGCATCTACAGCATGATTTATTAGAAAGTGAGCAAACTTCATCTCTATTTCTGGTTGTAGTGCCCATTGATGATTTGATATAGCTAGTGTATATTCACCAGAATTCATATTCATACTTCCCCCTGATAATCAATCAGCACCATGTCCATTAAAGAGTTAATAGCCATAACTTACTAAAATCTTTGGTGTACTGTTCGGATGTTAAAAAATAAAATTAGTTAGTACTATTAAAAAATATTACTAATTGCCTTAACAAAACTTATTATACCAATATAATGGAAATTATTGAATCAAATATTCCTAAAAAAACTAAAGATTTTTTTTAAATCTTCTTGACTTAAAGAGCTTTTTATAGGAACACACACAATATTTAGGCAAATCAAATCTAGATTAGCCAATCGACCTTATTAAGAGTTTTGAACTCTTAATTTATAAGTAGAAGAGATATTTTCAATTTAAACTCGTTCTGCACCAGAACTAATTCATAGACATCTCCACAAATTAATTATGCGTTATCAATAACTCTTGTAGAGACGTAGCAATACTACGTCTCTACAAGAGTTCATCAACCTAAAATTCCTGGGTTTCCACTGGGGAAAAGTTAAAATATAAAAACTTTTATACTTTAACATTTTCCCTACCAAGCACTTTGGCGAACTACTTGTGTAGAGTCGTTTGATTTTCAACATAAATGAATTTGCAGTGCTGAACCTGGCTTAAATGAATAAACTTCAACTCATCAACTCATTTTCTTAATTTATCTTAACTTACTCTCTCAGGGATTTAACTATAGAAGAATATGCTTAGTCATCCGTCGGAAGAAGTACATTTGTATTAAGATAATACGTATATTTTTACGTATAGGATTGTGTTTGTTTTATCCTCAAGAAACACTGCATTCGTGTACTAAGTATATATTCGTGGTTTACGTACTTTAAAATACGCCTTTTTAATTTATTTATGTGCCTAATACTTTGTCATCCTTCAAAGGAACTATAAAAAGTTAAAAAATAATGTCTTTATCGTTACAAATAATTGACTCAAGGAGTTTTTGCTGGCAATATAAAGACCGCTAAATCTCCTCATGCTTAAATTCGGATAAAAAGTTGTGTAAGTTCTAAAGCGAAAGAATTGACACCTACATCCAAAGATTTCCTATTGTAAATTTATTAATGTACCGTTTGTGCGGTCGCAGAATATCAATCTTTCCGGTGACTAAGTTGCAAATGTCACAATCACAATTAAAGCGAAAGAATTGACACCTACACCAAAAGATTTTTCATTGTAAATTAGGTTTTCATTGTAGTGAATAAGAACCTCACCAGGGGTTTATTAATTAAATCGGTGCTATTAAAGCTAGCTATATGACGTTTTGTAAAGATTCTGAGACACGCTTAACTTCGGGTTAATTGCTAGTTTATATATCTTTACACCATTTAGTTTTTCCCCGCTAATCTACTTAAATACTGTAGTCACCGCTATAGAAGCGAAAAATTTGACACCCCCATCAAAAGATTTTTGATTGCACGACAGTCTTCATCTCCTTTATTCTGGTGACAAGAAGCACAGCCTCAACTGCTGTATGCTTTCGGTAAAAATTTTTTGGTACTGCGCTCACAAGCATCAATCAGCAGCGATCAGCCATTTCTACTCTTGACCAAGCTAGATCATAGCTGTGAGAAACAACAGAGTTGTTTGTATTAAATATTTCTAGCGCTGTGATTGTAAACTAAAAAGCCTTTGTGTAACTTTCTGTAATTACGTGAAACTAATGAGTCAAAACTATACTGGTTCAAATCCTCTCATCACCACTGAGCCATACAAGGAACTTCCAGAGAACAGATATGTAGAATCTGTGTCTGACTCCCGTCAGCTTGATGAATTAGAGAAGAATGGGGGAATTCAGCCTTTTCTAAACGATGAAATTGCTCCAACGCTCTCAGTTGCCGATGCGATCGCTCAGATGTTGGAAAATTTGGGAGTAAGCTACGCTTTTGGTGTCGCTGGTGGTGCAATGGCCAGCCTTTGGGGCGCACTATCCAATAGCAGCATTGAGGTATTGAACTTCCGCCATGAAGCCGGAGCCGCCTTTGCAGCCACCGAAGCTTACTTTGCGAATAATCGCCCCACCGTAGTTTTTACCACAGCCGGGCCGGGGATCACCAATGCCATTACCGGATTATTTGCGGCTCGTGGTGAAGGTGCAAAGGTAATTTTACTGTCAGCTTGCACCTCAGCACCGCAGCGTGGACGTTGGGCAATTCAAGAAACCAGCACTTATACGTTGCCAAGTGGGGGAATTTTTACCTCAGGAGCGCTATTCAACTATGCAATCACGATTGAATCTGCGGCTCAATTACCGCAGATTTTTCGTAAATTGGCTTTGGCTATGGCGCAACCAGGCGGATTTGTCGCCCATTTGAGTATTCCTACTGCTGTGCAAACAAGTTTAGTTGAGGATGTAGCATTACCTCAGCTAGATATTTCTCCCTTTCCAATGACTGCTTCCAAAGAAGCGATCGCTAAATCTGTAGAGTTATTATCATCTGGCCCCTTTGCTATCTGGGTTGGTTTCGGTGCGCGTGATGCAGCAGCCGAAATCCTTGAACTCGCTGAAAAAACTGGAGCAGCCGTTATGTGTTCGCCCCGTGGTAAAGGTATTTTCCCTGAAGATCATCCTCAATTTGTGGGTGTTACAGGTTTAGGGGGTCATGCTTCCGTCTTAACTTATATGGAAGAACAGCCTCCACTACGCACACTCGTATTAGGAACCCGTCTTGGCGAACCGACTTCCTTCTGGAGTTCGGCGCTAGTTCCAAAAAGAGGTTTTGTCCATGTTGATATTGACCCGGAAGTTCCAGGTGTAGCCTATCCTCACGTTGAAACTTTTGCAGTTCGGTCTGATATCAAAGCTTTTGTGGAAGAGTTGTTGCAGCAATTAACAGATGCTCCTGATTCCACGACTTTGCTACTACCTCGTCCAGAACACAAAGCAATTGAACCAGCATCAGACGTAGATTATCCAGTACGTCCAGAAGTATTGATGGCAGCAATTCAAAAGATCGTTGTTGAGGGTAGTGATGCTGTAGTGATGGCAGAGTGTGGTAACTCCTTTACTTGGTCAACGCATCTACTGCAATTTGCCGAAGCCAATCGTTACCGAGTCAGCACCGGAGTCGGCGCAATGGGTCACGCCGTCACCGGAGTGTTGGGTGCAGCGTTAGCAAATAATAGTAAAGCTGTGGGTATTGTCGGCGATGGAGCAATGCTGATGAATAACGAAATCAGCACAGCCGTGAAATACAAAATTCCGGCAATCTGGATTGTACTTAACGATGCGCGTTACAACATGTGCCATCAAGGGATGAAAATCTTGGGGTTAAAGGGCGCAGATGCAACACTTCCACCGACGAACTTTGCCATGATTGCTCGTGGGATGGGAGCAGAAGCGATCGTCGTTGTCAGAGAGTCAGATATTGAAGCCGCATTAGAACAAGCGATCGCATCAACCGTTCCCTTTCTCATTGATGTAGTGATTGACGCCGATCGCCCAGCACCTTCTGGTGGACGTAATAAGAGTTTGGCAGCACAAGGAGTTAAATCAAGTGCCGCTAAAAATGCAGTCAAGCAAGTTTCATTTCCAATGGTTTGATTTTAAAAGCTGGTAATCGAATGAGATTGTTATACACACTACTCTCTTCCGGCTCGAAAATTTTTTTAAAGAACCACATACCCCTTCGGGGAAGCAAGCTACGCGCAGCGTCTCCTTAGAGAAGGACGCAAAGGAAGAGAGTAAAACACGGGAGCATCCCAATGCAAAAATCCTTTACAGCTTTTTTACCTTTGCGTTCTCTGCGCCCTTTGCGGTTCGTTTCCTCATTCTCTTATACCAGCGAATAACCACGCTCACAAAACTGGAATTTTAAATGTTTTTTTGAACACAAAAGTCTCTCTTACTTCATCCAATCTTAATCTTTCAGAGGGTTTTTGTATCTATACATTTACATTTTGTAATGTTCATTACTTTCTCTAAGCAATCCCAAACAATATCGAGAGATCAAGATGCTGCTATTTGAAACTGTTAGAGAAATGGGTCACGAACAAGTTCTTTTTTGTCATGGTAAAAATCCCGAAATTAAGGCAATTATTGCCATCCATGACACTAGCTTGGGCCCAGCGATGGGAGCTACAAGACTCATGCCTTATATCAACGAAGAAGCTGCTTTAAAAGATGCACTTCGTCTGAGTCGTGGAATGACATATAAAGCTGCTTGTGCCAACATTCCGGCTGGTGGAGGCAAAGCAGTCATTATCGCTAATCCTGAAAATAAGACAGATGATTTGTTGAGAGCTTATGGACGTTTTGTTGATAGCTTGAATGGGCGTTTTATTACCGGACAAGATGTCAATATTACCCCTGACGATGTGCGGACAATTAGTCAAGAAACGAAATATGTTGTTGGGGTATCAGAAAAATCTGGTGGCCCTGCTCCCATAACATCACTAGGAGTTTTTCTAGGAATTAAAGCCGCTGTAGAATCTCGTTGGCAGAGCAAAAGACTTGATGGCATGAAGGTTGCAGTTCAAGGCTTAGGAAATGTTGGTAAAAATCTCTGCCGCCACTTACATGAGCATGAAGTCCAGCTTTTTGTGAGCGATGTAGATCCAGCAAAAGCGGAAGAAGTAAAACGCCTTTTTGGCGCAACCGTTGTAGAACCAAATGAAATTTATGCTCTGGATGTAGATATATTCGCTCCTTGCGCTTTAGGAGGAATTCTTAATAGTCATACAATTCCTTTTTTACAAGCTTCGATTATTGCTGGTGCAGCTAATAATCAATTGGACAACGAGCAACTACATAGTCAAATGCTTGCTAAAAAAGGGATTCTTTACAGCCCTGATTATGTAATTAATGCTGGAGGACTAATCAATGTTTACAACGAAATGATTGGTTATGACGAAGAAAAAGCTTTCAAGCAAGTGCATAACATTTATGACACGCTATTAGCAATTTTTGAGATTGCTAAAGAGCAAGGAGTTACTACTAACGATGCTGCTAAACGATTAGCAGAAGACCGGATCGAGAACGGTAAGCGAAATCAGACTAGGGCGATCGCAGCTTAATTATTATTATCTTCAGGAGTGAACAATGGAAAAAAATACCTTTGCTACATCAGCATATATTGCTACTTCACCAGAAAGCGCTTTTGACTACCTTTGTAGTTTAAAGAATTTAGATGAATGGACGCTTTATAGCCGGATGAAAGAGCAAATTGACGAAGATACCTGGCTGGGAACTGCGTCTGGTTATCACAAAAATCTTTACTATCATGTTAAAAAACTAGAAAATCCACTTTTCTATGGCATTGAGTGGCACTGTGGATTAGAGTATCAGAAATATTTTCAGGTTTACCCTGTTTTGCTGTTTCCCACCGACTACATCGAGCCGGGAACAGATGAAAAAGGTGTATATTTTCACTGGTTGAGCTTTGTCGATCCCAAACGACAGACTCAGATGATTATGCAGGGAATTCATACAGTACATACTTCTGAATGTCGTTCTCTCAAAGGTAATTTGGAACGCAAAGCTGGCCTGACCTCAGCAGCTAAAGGAAGCCACTTTATCGATACAGACACCATTTATGTTGATGCCCCAATTGAAATCGGCATTGAATACTTAAAAGACTTAAAAAATTTAGATGAGTGGGCGCATTTGCTACGACCAAATGGTGAGATCGCTGCTGAATCAGGTGAATTCAAAGATGAATATGACCAAAAAGTAAAAGTTTCTGTGCGAGTTCATTCGTTGAGTAAATACTACTTGCTTGAACAAGAACACTTTTATCCAGATTACGAATATTATCAGCGTTCTGTAGCGTTACTCATTCCAACCGCTTATGCTTTCGCCGATCCCGAAGCTTCTGGTTTCATTCTGCATCGAATCACATTCTGGAAAACAGATGGAACTGTTAGCCACGGCAAACTTCAAATTGAAGACTTTGGTGCTGAAAGTATGAATATCAAACGTTTACTCGAAGCCAAAGCTGGGAACCTCAAATCATTTGACCGAGGAATGAGCTATCTACCAAAAATACAAGAACCCCTAGTTACCAACTAAAACCTTAGCGCTCCTCTGCGTTTGCCTTAGCGTCCCTTTGCGTTTCCCTCAATTCCACAAGATTACCTGTATTGCAACACATGAAACACAAACAACTTACTATTACTATCCTCACCTTTTGTGTTGCCACTTTTTCGGGAATGAAAGCTGCCTCAGCTGCATCCTTTTCAGTAATCGCCGACGGTCTATATAATGCCGGAGGACTAAGCTTTAGTCCTGATGGTAATCTCTATGTTACAGAGGCGGGAATTGGGGGAAGTGGCGGTTGTGTTCCACCAGCAAGCGGTCAAGGTGACTCTTTATGCTATGGCACAAGTGGGGCAGTTACCAAAATTGAGAATGGTAAAACCGAGCGCATACTTACAGGACTACCTTCTATAGCATTACCAGATGGTACTGGAGCCGGTGGCCCTCGTGATATCCAATTTGATGCTACAGGTAAACCTTATGTTCTGATTGGATATGGGGCGAATCCAGCCTTTCGCGATCGCAATTTAGGTTACACTGACCTCGGTAAAATCATCGCTCCCGACTTTAATACCAATTCCTGGACAAGTGTTGCTGATTTAGCTAACTATGAACTCGCCAATAATCCCGATGGTGGTGATGTCGGTAGCAATCCTTTGGGTTTCGTAATAGATGGTAATAAGTTAGTTGCAGTTGATGCGGGTGCAAACGACGTACTCAGTGTTAATACTGGTGGCAGTAATTTGCAAACTATTACCACCTTCCCCGAAGACATCTTGACGAATCCCGTCTTTCCACCTTCTAATACCCCATCCAATGAACCTGCGCAGGTTCCATCTCAAGGGGAAGTGGTGCGATCGCAGTTTGCAACTCAACCAGTACCTTCAGGGGTGGCAAAAGGCCCTGATGGTGCTTATTACATCAGCCAATTTACTGGTTTCCCTTTCCCAGAAGGTGGGGCAAAAATCTATCGAGTCGGTGCTGATGGTAAACCAACTGTCTTCGCCGATGGTTTTACCCAACTCACAGACTTGGAATTCGATCCTGCGGGCAATTTGTATGCTTTGCAGTACGCCAATCAGTCAGCCTGGAAGGGTAATTTTGATGGTTCTGTCATCAAAATAGCTCCCAATGGCACACGCACCACTCTGCTGAATGGCAATGGATTAGAGTCGCCTAGCGCCTTGACTATTGGTGCTGATGGTGCAGTATACGTCACCAACCGAGGCGATCGCCCTGGTCAAGGACAAGTTCTCAGAATTGAAAATATCAAATCTGTACCTGAACCTGATTCTAATTTAGGCGTATTAGCGATCGCTGCCTTGGGCGTTGCTTGGTTGCACAAGAAAAGAATCCCCCAACCATCCCATAAATGAATTGTGACGCTCAATAAAGAGTTTCAAACCAATTCTGCGTTCCTCAAAGACTGGGATTCATTGTCTTCAAAACCATAAAGTTTTCCACTTATTTAACTCTCAATCTTTAAAGGTATGAAACTCAAATCATTTACTCTTACACTTTTGACTGTTTGTATTGCTGCCGTATCTGCACCAAAAGCAGCCGAAGCCGCCAGCCTAACGGTAGTTGCCGATGGTCTTAGTAATCCACGCGGAATCGGCTTTGATTCTAGTGGGAATCTTTTTGTGACAGAGAGTGGTTCTGGCGGTGATGGCAAAGACGGAAGATGTATTGCATCACCTAGCGCCGGGTATATTCCTTTATGTGCTGGTCAGAATGGCTCCCTGCTCAAAATTGCTAAGGACGGTACAAAAACAAATATACTTTCCAATCTGACTTCTTTAGCGTTATCTCCCTCTGGAGAACAAGCAGCCGGGCCTGCTGACATCAAATTTGATTCTCTAGGTAACGCTTATCTGTTGACTGGTCTTGCAGGAGATCCCACTAACCGCGATACCGTTTTAAAATCGCCTGACCTCGGTAAATTATACAAAGTAGACTTAAAAACTGGTGGGTTGACAACTCTTGCGGATTTTGGAGCTTATGAAACTGCCTATAATCCTGATGGTACAGATATAATTTCTAACCCCTATGCTTTGGCAATTAAAGGTGAGACTGGTTACGTAGTTGATGGGGGTGGAAACACAGTATATTCTGTAGGACTTGATGGTAGTGGTATTAAGAACGTAGCTGGAATCCCTCAGAAACTGATAGATAGAAATAAACTTGAATTTCCCGATCTTGGGCCAAGTGTAGATCCATCTGCCCTACCAATAACCCAACAATCAGTACCGACTGGAATTGCGATCGCTCCAGATGGCAGTTTAACAGTTAGCGAATACACTTATTTTCCTTATCCAGAGAAAGAAGCACGTATTTTTAGCGTTGACCCCAATACCTTACAATCAAAAGTCATCGAAGATGGCTTTACACAACTGACTGGCGTAGCTTATGACCCTAAGGGCAATTTGTACGCTTTGCAACACATCAATAGTTCAGAATGGAAGGAAATTCAACAGGGCGGTATTATCACTGGTGATATTAGTGGTTCTTTGATCAAGATAGCCACCGATGGAACTCGTGAAACGATTTGGAGTGGTGATGGACTAGAAGCCGCTTCTGGCATCACTTATGGCCCTGATGGTAATTTATATATCGCCAACCGATCCAGACTGGCAGGAACAGGACAAGTTATCAAGATCGATCCAAGAGTTACCAAAGTCCCCGAACCCACCTCTGCAATCGGTCTGCTCGCTGCTAGTGCTTTGGGTGCAACTTCAATGCTAAAGCGCAAACGCAGTAAAGAATTAGCCAAAGTAGAGACTGTCTAATTGCTGGTAGAGCTTACAGAATAGGCTGCTGCCTCAGAGAGAAAGTTGCATTTCCAACAAGAGGTAGCAGCCCAAATTTCAGAGTTCCCAAACTAGGACGGGGAACGAAATTAGTCTAGGAACGAGTATAACTCATACAACCAGGACTTAAAACTCATGGGATTAGTCAAAAATTTTTCACTTGCTATTCTCGGTGCTGGATTCACCGTGTTGGCAACATCTGTTCAAGCCAAGTCTGTAACATTAAGCTTCGATCGGACTATCGGTAGCCCTGGCTTTGCTCCTGGGCAGCTTTTTGTTCCCCAAGGGATAACGGTAGACGATTCGGGGAATACCCTTATAAGTAACGGTCGTGGTCTGAACCCGGACGGCACTTTTAACCCAAACATCGGTAACAAGGTTGAAGTATTTAACCCTCAAGGTAATTATATTGGAGCGATCGGCGAGGGCGGCAAAGGGCCTGGACAATTCGACGAGCCATCAGCTTTAGAAATCGATCCGCAGACTGGGAATTTGTATGTCGGTGATGTTTTCAACAACCGCGTTAATGTCTTCGATCGCCAGGGTAAGTTTATTAACTCATTTGGTGAATTTGGCGGTCTAATACCAGGTAGAGCTTTCTTTGGCCCATCTGGAGTGACATTTGACAAAACGGGCAATGTGTATATTGGTGATTTTAGCGGCGACAAGATCAATAAATACACTAAGGATGGCAAACTAATTAGTAGTATTGGTACTTCTGGCACTAAACCTGGACAGTTTCAAGGGCCGGCAGGTTTAAGAATTTCCCCAGTCAGCGGCAATTTTTATGTGAGTGACCAGTTTAACAATCGCGTCCAAGTACTCGATCCAGAAGGTAATTCTCTGTTCACATTTGGCAAACAAGGCAGTGGAGATGGGGAATTTAATCAGCCCATTGGTTTAGAAGTGGATGAGTTTGAGAATATCTATGTAGCTGATTCGATCAATAGCCGCGTTCAAGTATTCGATAAAAACGGTAAGTTCCTGACAGCTTATGGTAAACCTGCCGCAGCAGCACCTCCCCAACTAGGTCAACCACCCTTTGGCGATCCCCTCGATCTTACACCAGGCACATTTAACTGGACGGGTGGCACAAGCTACAAAGATGGCAAGCTTTATGTGGGTGATTTTTTCCAAGGCCGCGTCCAAGTGTTAAACGTAGAGGGTAGAAGGCAAGTACCGGAATCTAGTTCAGCATTGGGTTTAGCATTGCTTGGACTTGGGGCTGTTACCGTCACATTGCGGAAACGCGGGCAACTAGAGAAAGAATTGCAAAAACAATGCTAGTAGTCAGGTAAGCAAGTTCGTAGTAAGGACTTTAGTCCTTATTTTTTAAGCACTAAAGTGCTTACTACAAATCTTCAGGACATTGAAAAGGTTCAAAGCTTTTTTGAAGAGAAAATCAACATTTTTATGCAGCCTTTAAAGACAATGGCTATCCAACAAGATTTTCAATCCAAGATGCACACAAATATTAGTATTTAAAGAGCAAACAAACTTATGGTAGTTGACATCAAGCAAAAAAGTAGATTAATTAATCAACGTGTTTCGGTTACTTTTAACTACGAGGTTTACTTCACTCAAAATTTATTTGAGTTGAAAAATCCCACCTTAGCTCAAGTGATTGGTGCGGATGAAGAGGCAAAACCGAAGAAAATAGTTGCAGCGATCGATGCAGGAATATTAAAGTATCAACCTGAATTGGTGAAGCAATTAGTCGCGTATACCAAGTTTTATGCAGAGGTACTAGCGATCGCAGCTGAACCCATGATAATTTCGGGAGGAGAGGCTGCCAAAAACGATCGCACTTTAGTAGAGCAAATCCAGCAACAGATTGAAGCTGCCGGATTATGTCGCCACTCTTACATATTAGCGATCGGGGGCGGGGCGATGTTGGATTTGGTGGGATATGCAGCCGCAACTGCTCACCGGGGAATTCGTCTCATTCGAGTGCCGACGACGGTGTTAGCGCAAAATGATTCTGGGGTTGGCGTCAAAAACGGCATCAATGCTTTTGGGAAAAAGAACTTTCTTGGCACATTTGCGCCACCTTATGCAGTTATAAATGACTCTGCGTTCTTGACAACTCTAGACGATCGCGATTGGCGTTCTGGGATTGCAGAAGCAGTGAAAGTGGCGCTGATTAAGGATGCTAGCTTTTTTGATTTTATCCACTCTCACACCGCAGCTTTGAGGCGGCGAGATATGGATACTATGCAACAGGTTATCTATCGTTGCGCCCAGTTGCATTTAGAACATATTGCCAATAGCGGCGATCCTTTTGAAATGGGTTCGTCTCGTCCCCTGGATTTTGGACATTGGGCGGCTCATAAACTGGAGCATTTAACAAATTATCGCTTGCGTCATGGTGAAGCTGTTGCGATCGGTATTGCTTTGGATAGCACCTATTCTTATTTAGCAGGATTGCTGGATTGTTCGGAGTGGCAACGGATATTAAAGACTTTATCGGCGTTGGGTTTCACGTTGTATGTGCCAGAACTTGCTGATAAGTTATCACAATTGGAAGATCCTCGTTGTTTGTTTCGGGGTTTGACTGAATTCCGCGAACATTTGGGGGGGGAGTTGACTTTGACGCTGTTACAAGGGATTGGAAAAAGAATTGAGGTTCATGAGGTGGATTTGTTTTTGTATGGGCAAGCAATATCGTTGTTGGGGGAAGTGAGGGGGGAGTTTTAAACGCAAAGGTGCGCTGAGGGAAGCGCGGAGGTACGCTGAGGTTTTATGAGGTTATTTACTACTTTTGGGGGAGGTGGAGTTTTAAATGGGGTTGTTGGGAAATGTACTAGAAAGGCAGTATAAAAAGCGAATAAATTGACACCCAATCGAAAAATTATTCAATGTATTATCTGCTTGATATCTAGTATTCTTAAATAAGAACTAAAAAGTTTTTGATTACATCTTTTAAAAAGAATATTTTGGCTTAGATTGATAGAAAGTTATCTAAGTCTGTTCTAGGTTTGAAAGTAACTACTAATCAGGATTAATGATTGACTAACAAATATTCTAGAGAACTTACTCATGGTTTTTGATTCACGTTCTTATAAAACTCTTGGTGGTGTAAGTGTCTCTCGCTCCATCACTGAAGTTAAGATGGACACTGCTCTCGATGATATTCTGTTCCATTTAAATTCTCAGCGTGGAGGGTTGCTAAGGAGTAGCTACGAATATCCTGGCAGATACAAAAGATGGGCAATCGGATTTGTCAATCCACCGTTAGAGTTGACTACACAGGGTAATGCTTTCACTTTGATAGCGTTGAATGAACGCGGTCAAGTACTTTTGCCATTTCTTTTAGAGAGACTATCTCAGTCAGAACAACTTGAGAATGTCACCCAAGAAAATAACATTGTTCGAGGCTTTATTAAACCATCAGAAAAATTATTTACTGAAGAAGAACGCAGTAAACAGCCTTCATCATTTACCGTTGTTAGGGAAATTCTATATACTTTATCCAGTCAAGAAGACGAGCATTTAGGCTTGTATGGTGCTTTTGGTTATGACTTAGTTTTTCAGTTTGAACCAATTACCCAACATCTAGAACGTCCTACAGATCAGCGCGATTTGGTACTTTATTTGCCAGATGAATTGATTGTTGTTGACTACTATCAGCAACGTGCATTTCGTCTACAATATGATTTTAAAACAGCGCACGGTAACACAAATAATCTTCCAAGAACTGGTGAGTCTGTAGATTATCGCGGCAAACATCTGCTACCGAATCAAAATGCTGACCATAAAGTAGGCGAATATGCGAAAAAAGTTGAGGTTGCACTCGATTATTTCCGCAGAGGCGATTTGTTTGAAGTTGTTCCTAGTCAAAACTTTTTTGAAGGCTATGAAGACGAACCCAGCAAACTATTTAATACCTTAAAGGAAATAAATCCTAGTCCTTATGGATTTATTTTTAATTTAGGTGGCGAATATCTGATTGGTGCATCTCCAGAAATGTTTGTGCGGGTTGAAGGTAGGCGGGTAGAAACTTGTCCGATTAGTGGCACTATTAGCCGGGGACAAGATGCTCTTGATGATGCGGTGCAAATTCGTCATTTACTCAACTCTCACAAAGACGAAGCTGAGTTGACCATGTGTACTGATGTCGATCGCAATGACAAATCCCGAATCTGCGAACCTGGTTCAGTAAGAGTCATTGGTCGTCGCCAGATTGAATTATACAGCCACCTGATACATACAGTAGATCATGTTGAGGGTACTCTGCGATCGCAATTCGATGCTTTAGATGCCTTTCTTTCGCATACATGGGCAGTCACAGTCACCGGCGCACCCAAAAGGGCAGCAATAGATTTTATTGAACGGCACGAAAAGAGCGCCCGACGTTGGTATGGTGGAGCAGTCGGCTATTTAAATTTCAACGGGAATTTAAATACTGGCTTAATTCTGCGGACAATTCGATTAAAAGATTGTATCGCCGAAGTGCGAGTCGGGGCTACTGTCCTTTATGACTCCATACCACAGTCTGAAGAACAAGAAACAATTACCAAAGCTGCTGCTTTATTTGAAACGATTCGCCGTGTAAAGCAAACGAGTCAGAAAATTGATGAGTCCAGTTCTCTAAAATTAAGTAAACAGATTTCAGGTGTAAATTCTGGCAAACGTATCTTATTAATAGACTACGAAGACTCATTTGTTCATACTTTAGCCAATTACATCCGCCAAACTGGTGCAAGCGTTACTACACTCCGTCATGGTTTCTCAGAATCGTTATTTGATACAGAACGCCCCGACTTAGTTGTATTATCTCCTGGCCCTGGTAGACCAAGTGATTTTGGGGTTTCACAGACTGTTGGCGCCCTTCTGCATCGCCAAATTCCGATTTTCGGAGTTTGTCTGGGATTGCAAGGCATCGTTGAAGCTTTTGATGGCGAATTGGGAGTTCTCAACTATCCTCAACATGGTAAATCTTCACGGATTTTCGTCACTGATTCCAATTCTGTCACCTTTAAAAACTTACCGGAATCCTTTGCAGTGGGTAGATATCACTCATTGTTTGCCCTACCGCAACGTTTGCCAAAAGAACTCAAAGTAACAGCGATTTCTGATGACGACGTAATTATGGGCATTGAACATCAGACACTTCCCATCGCCGCCGTTCAGTTTCATCCAGAATCAATCATGACTTTAGGTGGAGAAGTCGGTTTGGAAATCATTAAAAATGTGGTACGTGCATATACGCAATCATTAGTTAGGAGTTAGGAGTTAGGAGTTAGAAGTTGAGAGTTAAGAATATAGAATAGGACTTACGCAAAGACTCTCTCAAACTCTCATTCCTCCGTGACCTTCTCTGACGAGACGCTGCGCGAATGCGCCCTTTGTGGTTCGTTTTCCGTTACCTGTGCGTAAGTCCTATGGAATTTGGAGAACTGAAATTCTTAACTCAAAAACTCATAGATAACTCTTAACTCCTAACTCCTAACTCCTAACTCCTAACCTCCCCATTTACCTAGATTATGACTAATCAAGTTGCCACTTCCCGCCATATTCTTGAAGAAATTGTGTCGCATAAAAAGCAAGAAGTTGCACAAATGCAGCAAGAATTGCCTTTAGGCTCCTTGCGACAACATTTAAATGCAGCCCCGACTGTGCGAAATTTCTTGACTGCTTTACAAGAAAACCCCAACCAACCGAGCTTAATTGCAGAGGTAAAAAAAGCATCACCTAGCCGTGGGATTATCCGCGCAGATTTTGACCCAGTAGCTGTTGCTCAAGCTTATGAACGAGGTGGTGCAGCTTGTCTATCAGTCCTCACCGATTGTAAGTTCTTTCAGGGCAGTTTTGATAATCTGCGGAATGTGCGTCAACAAGTTGCATTACCTTTACTATGCAAGGAGTTCATCGTTAACTCCTATCAAATTTATTTAGCACGGACAGCAGGCGCGGATGCTGTATTGTTAATCGCGGCTATTTTATCAGATCAAAAACTCCAAGACTTTTTGCGAATGATTCATGATTTAGGTATGACTGCACTGGTAGAAGTCCATACCTTGGCTGAACTGGATCGAGTGCTAAAACTTGATAATCTAAGTTTAGTAGGAATCAACAATCGCAATTTAGCAGATTTTACCCTTGATTTAGGAACCACACAGCAACTTTTAGCAGAGCGTCAACAACAATTACAAAGCTTAGATATCACCGTCGTCAGCGAGTCTGGACTGTATACACCTGCTGATTTATCTCTTGTCGCTGAGGCTGGTGCGCGTGCGGTTTTGATTGGCGAGTCTTTAGTTAAACAAAGCGATGTAGAACAAGCCGTGCGTGAGATTTTGAACCTTTCTTAGAATACAGACCTAACCCCCCCAGCCCCTTTCCTGCAAGGGAAGGGGAGTAAGATTCAAAGCCTCTCTCCTTTTAGGCTACGGTGTACACACAAGTCTTCTAGAGTTGCACCACAG
>NZ_CAWUDN010000108.1:0-27668 GCF_963920915.1 Nostoc sp. PCC 9305 | reverse complement strand
TGATTAACTCAGCCCTGCTGGGTCATTTTGTATGGCTTAGTCTAAACTCCAGTAGCAAGACTAACTGCATTATCCTCTACTTCAGCAAAAAGGTACTTGTTACAACTTGGATTTTGACAAAAGCCACTACACTGTGACCAAAGTTTACGAGCTATATTGGTTGGTATACTCTTTCGGATCATAATTGTTCCCTCATTTCCGATGATCATCCAGGAAGAATTTTATTTTAAAATTTAGCCTAGAGTATCAAATTTAGCAGAGTCAGGATTCAACGTCAAAACTGATGATGTGCAGTAGGAATCACTATTTATTAGACAGAAATTTTCCATGTATTAGAATAAACAATTCAGTGGTAGAAAGCACTATAGTTAATTATAGATTTTTGCTAACCGATAATTTCCACTTTTCCACCTCCAACCTTAACCTTTCATTCTCCATCCGTAGCGCCAATATTTCATTCTTCTGCAATTCAATTAATGACTTTTGACTAATTACCTCACCAAAGGCTTTTTTCCGGTTTTCAATACCAAACCATCTTTGATAGGTTTTTGTATGTTCATCAACAGTATGACCTAAATTGTCTGCTGCGGCTTTGATGGGTATTCCCTGGAGATGCGCTCGAATCGCGCAAGCATGACGCAAATCGTAGGGTTGAAACTCAATTCCCACTTTTCTAAACCATCTGGATATATCTCTCCGCATCCAATTAATATTTTGCACAGATGCAATTTTTGTCACCTTTTTTTCTAAAATCTTTAATGGTTTGGGATTTTGTAAATCGAATAATTCTATCCATTCTGGTACAAAGGGGATAACTTCTCGATATCCAGTTTTTGTATTTTTATTGACTTTCCAAGTATGGTCTATATTTTGAGGACACATCCACCAATTAATATCTGGCTCGACAAATAATTCCCTTGGTCTTAACCCAAAGGTTGCCAACATTCCATATACCCAACGCCACATTTCCCAGGTGTCTATTTCATCAGTGATATTTGTATTTTTGCGATTGAGCGCGAATTTTTCAAATAGGTCAAAAGAAGATACTATTTTATCATTATCAGGTATTTCTCGATGGGCAGGAGTGACATGATCCCGTGTCACATCAAGTATAAATCCCAACTGAAAGGTTTTAATAAAAACAGAACTTACCGCAATTAATTCATTTTTTTTATTTCCCTGAAATGAATTAATAATTTCCTCAAAATTATTTTTTGTTGACAAAGTTGTTAAAGGAAAGTTTCTTTTAAGGACGGATATATAGTTAGCAAAAGTATTTTGACTGGTTATAGTTTTCTGACGGGTTTGATAATATTTTTCATCAAATGTATCTAATAATTCCCCAATAGTTTTTATCTCTTGCTTCTCTCTAGATTTAATTCCTAAATACTTCTCATTCCACTCGAAAGTATGGCGAGCGATTAATTTACCCAACTCGTAACTTTCCTCGATCGCAGTTTTCAGTCCCTCTAAATTTGCTGGTATCCCTAGAGACAAGTCATACTGCTTTTTTTCCTTACCTAAGCTGCAATCGCCTGGTTTTAACGGTAGGGTAGCTCGTAACTGTAGAGAATTGCCAGTTTGTTTAATGCTAACTTTAACTCTATCTCTTTTTAAATTACTATTAGCTTCGACTAACTTCTGCTCAAAAACTGCTTGATACTGTAGTTCTGTTGCTTTAATTTTCGCCATTGTTCCTTTGTAGCTACCGTCTGTGGTGTTGTGCGGCTCAAAATCTGCAAAAATATCGGCGAACAAATCCCTTGAGTCTGCGTTTGCATCCTCATGTGTAGATGGGGGATATGTCTGCGATATGAAATTGTGGCGATCGCAATTACCCTGGTTTTGATTTTGCCCGCTCATTCCCTAAATATTCCCTTATTTATAAGCTGAAATGGTGAAAATAAAATGTTATTGTTGAGCAAAATCACTTTACGCAACAAGTTACTCACGAACATTTTTACCATACCACTAGTTGCCACAGCAGTTATATGGTGCCTGGTGGTGTGATGTGCGCCCCCACTCTTACAGACATTACCCGCGCTTGGGCGATTCTTGAATATTTCCGTACTAATTGGTTAGAACCAGTGTGGTTAGGTTGTTCTTTAGAACGCTACGAACAAATCCAAACTTATGATGACTTTAGAGACTGGTTGGATGAAGACCGAAATCATCGAGATTCCGACTTAGGTTTTTATTGGCGGATGGGTTTAGACATCGGTTTAGATAGATATGGCGCTGGTGTTGGTAAATATGTCACTTGGGGATATTTAGCCCATGAAGATAAATACCAAAAGCCGACTATCGAAGGACGAAATGCGGCGATGATTATGAAAAGTGGAGTGTACGACAGCTTTGCAGACACTCACGTTTTAATGGATCAGTCATTTACCCGCGAGAATACCACTCACTCTTGGTACGATGAAGGGACAGAGGATATTCACCCTAGCGATCGCACCACTAAACCCACTGCAATCAATACCAAAGACTTCGATAACGCCTACTCTTGGTCGAGTGCAGTCCTTCACAAAGACTTCGGACGCTTGGAAACCGGCCCCTTAGCGCGGCAATTAGTAGCTGGTGGTCAACATGGCGAATCTTGGCAACACTACGACCCCTTCATCCTCGATGTCTTCAAAAGGATGGGTGGTGCTAGTATTCATGTGCGTCAGCTAGCACGAGTTCACGAACTTGTCAAGTTATATCGTCAAGCTGAACACTGTTTGCGCGAATTCAAATTAAACGACCCTTGGTATATCAAACCCAAAGAAAAAGATGGACGCGGTTGGGGTGCAACGGAAGCAGCACGCGGTTCCTTATCTCACTGGGTGGAAATAGAGGGCGGTAAGATTAAGAACTACCAAGTTATTGCCCCAGGTACATGGAATATTGGCCCTCGTGACGGTGAAGGAATCCGCGGCCCCATTGAAGAAGCGTTAATTGGCACACCCATTTACGATTCTAGCGATCCGGTGGAAGTTGGTCATGTGGCGCGATCGTTTGATTCATGTTTGGTATGTACAGTTCACGCCCATGATGCTAAGACTGGTGAAGAGTTAGCGCGTTTTCGTACCGCTTAAAATATGCTAATTTCTAATAGCTAATGGCTAATTATTTTTTAGTTAGTCATTAGCTATGTTTTTTACTATGTTAGATATTATGCCATGATTAGAAATAGCTATGGCATGAGGGAAAAGTTTATGACTATAACTATAGAAGCTGTTTATGAACAGGGTGTACTGAGGTTATTACAGCCGATTCCATTAGCCGAAGGAACTCGTGTTGAAGTCACTGTGATTTCAACTGAGGCTAAACCTCAAAACAAAACTCCTAGAGAGATTTTGGCACAAATTGCAGCCATGCCCTTAGAAGTAAGCAATGATAAATTTTCTGGTCGAGATCATGACACTATTCTTTATCCTCCCCATAGTGCAACATGATCTTTGTAGATACCAGCGCCTGGTTTGCTAGTATTGTTCCTTCCGATACTGAGCATCAGGCAGCGTCTTCATGGGTTAATCAAAATATTCAGCCATTGCTAACAACAGATTACGTTGTTGATGAAACCTTAACCCTTTTGAGAACCCGTGGAGAAACGTTGAGGGCAATCAGCCTAGGAGAGGCATTCTTTTCAGATAATCTGACGACCATTTATTACCTGACAGAAGAGGATATTCAACAAACTTGGCAGATTTTCCGTCAGTTCTCAGATAAAAACTGGAGTTTCACGGACTGTGCCAGTCGGGTTGTGATGAATAAACTCCATTTAACTCAGGCATTCACTTTTGATCATCACTTTCGTCAATTTGGGTTCGTGAATGTTGTACCTTGAGAGTTGCGCGATCGCGTAGCGTGCCGGAGGCAATCGCATTTGTTACTTCAGCGTTCGCATTTGTTATTTCGGCGTTCGCATTTGTTACTTTGGCGTTCGCATTTGTTACTTCAGCGTTCGCATTTGTTACTTCGGCGATCGCATTTGTTACTTCAGCGTTCGCATTTGTTACTTCGGCGTTCGCATTTGTTACTTCGGCGTTCGCATTTGTTACTTCAGCGTTCGCATTTGCTATTTCGGCGTTCGCTGCTGCTTATTGCGTTCATCCACTTGACAAAATGTTGATTGCAGAGGTTCAGATAGAAGAAATGACGCTTGCGATCGCCGATTCAATGTTTAATAAGTACGACATTTCCCTACTTTGGGCAGCAAAATCGCAAGACTTCACCATCTTAAAACTTACTAGATTGCTCATTGACTTGACTCAATTAACCTCTAGAAGCAATAGTAAAAAACAAATTTATCAACGCCTTACCAAAAAATAGCCAATCTAACCAAAATACGATGTGAAGAATTGCTATCACCCAAAATACAACTTGATAAGAAACTTTGCTGCTTTTGTGATGTAGCTTCTGTTGAGCAACAAATGCACCTAACCAACCACCCATAAATTCGCATAGATGTAAAGTATTTTCTTGCGTTCTCCATCGTCCTTGTTGTGCGCGAGACTTATCATCGGCATATAGCCTAAAGGTAATGAAACTCATGACAGGATAAAGAATTAGCGGAATTGAGTTGCCAGTTGTTAGTGCAAGATGGATTGAACCTAACCCCGGTAGTAAAGATAGAAGTAATGTCTTTAATGCTAATGATGTAGATTTGTCTACAGTTCTGGATATAGACTTCTTTGGTGCAGCAGAAGGTGAGGACTTTGATGTAACTCCTTTGATTGAAGCATTAAAAGCGCGTACATTGCCATCTTTACTAGCTGTCAGTTGATAACAAACAAAATCACCAACTTGGGGACGACGGTTAACGTCTTTCAATGCTGTAATGTGTAGAAAGACTTCTTGACTACCATCATCGGGTTGTATGAAACCAAACCCGCGATCGTCCTTTCATGTGATTAGTTGCCCTTTATGTAAAGCAGGTTTCATGAACAAATCATATATTTATATTTATCTTATAGTGTGCCCTTATCTACACAAATAGACAACACCAAAAATGCGTAGGCGTAGCCCGTCGGAGACATCGCTCCACCAACTCTTTTAACTTAGTAAAAATCTGGTGATAACTAACGGACTATTCCCAATGTCTTATATTCAAAACTCGTAGCGTAACACACTAAAACTTATAGAAATAGTGGGTTAGGCTTGCGTTAATGCATTTGCATAAACAGCAATTTACACGGTAAGCTTGTGTCTGATTTAGCGCTACATAATTATCTCCCTCGCGTTCCCGATGCAGCATTGCAAGAATACATAGAATGGTGTGTTTTAGAGCAGGCTAAAGCCGCAGAATGTAACTTTACTCCAGATAGAAGTAAGTTAGATAATTTGTCACCAGAAGACTATGTTCCTAAACTTGTCGAGCAGTTCATGAAAGTTAAACCAGACCCAATTAAAGCTGGTTTGGTAGCTGCGATCGCTGGCAAAGAAGCTGACAAACATGCTTTATCTGGTTTAGCGATCGCTGCTGATTTTGTATCTCTTTATGTCAAGTATTTAATTCCTAAAGAGGGAAGTACTAAAGAACAGGCTGAAGAGATATTAACTCAAGCATCACAACATCAGTATGAGAAACTGACTGAAGTTGCCAAGAAACATGGTGTAGAGTTATAGTTTCCTGCTGAGAAATTATTTTTCAGAGGCTTTGTCTGTCTCATAAGTCAGAGCCTCCTATTTTGCAGATTATGGCAATAACTCAAAATAATCACAGTGTCTCGGACAAACAAAACCAAAGTCACGACGGTCAAGCGTCAAGATACGAGTGATGTTGTCTCTCTCTGCAAGTGCAATAATCGTTGCATCTGTAAAGTCAAGCTGACTATCAGCATACTGTTCCAGAATTTCATTAACTCGCTCTAAATCTTTAAAGTGAATTGATTCCAGTCGAATATCACTAGCAGCAAGTTCAACCAAAAAGTGACGCATTAGTTGATGTCCCAGTCTAGACGAAATTAGGTAACAAACTTCGGGAAGAACAGAGGTTGGTAAAATTAATGATTCACTCAACGTCTTTGCGACAGTAAAAACACGAGAGTGATTGCGGTCGCTCTTGTTAGTAAGTGCAAATAAGAAACTTGTATCCAGGATTGCTGTCATGTACGATCATCTGCTTTAAGACCCCAACCACGTACAGAATCAATCTCATTTTTTAATATATCTTCATCTTGTTCTGAGACATCAGTTTCCGCTGAAGCTCCTAATCCTGCAATAGACATTAGAAAAGAAGACCCATGATTGTTTACTTCTTTTTGTCTTGTCGATTTATATTGAAGATATTCAACAAAGCTTGCTAGCTCAATTAATTTTTCATCTGGGAGAGCATTAATTGCCTCAATTAATGTCTGTCTATTTGTAGTCAAAGTATCCATACGCTTGCCAAAAGGAAAGAATTACTTTGACTTATTGTACTTTATGCGATCGCGCTGGTGACGGCTGAAGACATTGGCGTACAAAAAATGCTAACTATTATTGGTTGCGGCAATCTCAATCGCAATGACGACGCTGTAGGCGTAATCATTGCCCAACGCTTACAAAAATATCTAGCTGAAAACCCTCATCCTTATGTGCGAGTTTATGACTGTGGCACCGCAGGGATGGAAGTAATGTTTCAAGCTAGAGGTAGTAAAAAATTAGTAATTATTGATGCAAGTTCAACTGGTTCTGAACCGGGTGCTGTGTTTAAAGTTCCAGGAAAAGAACTGGAAGCTTTGCCAGAACCTAGTTATAACTTACACGATTTTCGTTGGGATAATGCTTTAGCCGCTGGACGGAAAATCTTTCAAAATGATTTTCCCGAAGATGTGACAGTTTATTTAATTGAAGCGGCAAATCTTGGTTTGGGACTAGAGTTAAGTCCTGTTGTCAAACATTCTGCTGATTTAGTTTTTGAAGAGGTAGCTGCACTTATCAGCCAGAATAATAAGTAAAAATTCTTAACTCCTAACTCCTAACTATTTTTTAAGCCCAATCCCGATAAACAGAAAGTTCATCTACCCTCATTTCAAAAGGTATACCTTGACTTTCTGGCGGACAAACACGGATTTTAGCACTGTTAACAATTCCATATAGCAATGTCCCCATTGGCACGATTTTTTGTAAAACACGCCAATTAATAACCTGATCGGGACATTCAATTACCAATGTCAGAGCATTGGCGTGGGTTGTGACATACCACCGACAATCAGATAGAAGATTTTGAATAGTGCGATCGCACGCATCATAAAAGTATCTGCTAATAGAATCCTCTAGCTGTTGCCGCAGTATAATATCCGCAGATGTCGGTTGTATAGGATGTGAGTCATCACCATTAAAGTAATACATCTTTCTAGCCATCTCTCTTTAGCTTCCTGCTTATATTCCAATCACCATTCCATAAAGTACATCTTTATTTGTTTCTAATAATTCTTGGGTTTCGTCATCATAATAAGCACCAATCCCACTACACTGAATTCCCAAATAATTACTAGTTAAATAAAGTCTTTGTCCGAGAAAACCAGCTATTTGCATAGCAATTTGATAATTTAAATAATCTGACACAAAAAATAAAGTTACAGCGCCATCTTTAGCAATAGCCTGATTAATACATAAGTAACCTGTCTTTTCACTAAAATTACCCGTTTTAACCAGATGTGTACCTCTATATAACCCAGGTGTCATTCCCTCTACTCGATGCACCACTGAGTAAATTTCTATTTCCTCATAGTTTTCTGTCGGTATTGACTGTTGAAGTTGTTGCACTATATATAAATAATCTTCTTGAGAAATAGCCTCTTTCCGGAAACGTCTAATAGAACGTCTATCCCAAACAGTTTGATAAAATTTATCCCGATCGAAATCAAATTGAGGATACTCTAAATTTTGCTGACGACTCTTTTGTTGAGTAGTTGCTTGATAAGCATCTTCAATAAATTGATTGGATTCAAAATAATCAGTACCAGAGACAAAAGGAACTTTTAACCTTAAGTGTCTGATTTTCTTTTCTTGTATTTCTCCTGACACCGCACAAGCAGTAATAAACTCTTTATTCTCGAATCCCAAATCAGAATTGAGCGTAAGTTTATCAAAGTCAAAAATTAGTTGTATATCTCGGTTGTGGAGAAAAGCTGAAGCTGCAACTGCACCTAAATGGTGTCCGCTATCTAAAAAGCAATATCTCATGCTTCTATTTTGATATTTCCAGCTAGACCTATAATAAACACAACTAATTAAAAAGATGAATCCGTTGATACATTTACCCGGTATAATGTAACTCTCTAACCCATCATCAATTAATTCATAGATGAGAGTTAGACAATTATTCTCAACTTCTAAATGGTATATACCATTTACTATTCCCTCAATGCCACGAATCTGTACGTAAACTTCTGTAGGATACAGAGCGCCTGCTGATGGATTTACTCTCAGTTTATAAGGGCCATCTTTATATACTTTTTCTAGTGTTATCGCACTGGTTAATGAGATAAAAGAGTGAACAGGATTATTGAGATTTAATTTCACTCTCCGATAAAACTTGGGATAAACTTTAAATGCAGATGGCTGTGTTGAAGCATCTACATAATTTGGATCGAGTTGTACCGATAAGTAAGAATGCTTGGTAGCGTCATGATAGGCTTTGCCCGATATCTGACTTGATGGCATTTTTAATTATCCTTAAGACTTCTACGTTGCTAGCAAAATCTATCGCTTTATAATCGTCTAAATTTTTTAAATATAAATTAGGATGATGTTGTAAAAGTGACTTGACAACTTCTGTCTTTCCGGCTGATGCTGCGTACATTAAAACAGTTGCACCGTTATCATTTTGGTTATTAATGTCAATGTTATGAGCCAAGAGTAAATTAATTAAATCGTAGTGATTACCAAAACAAGCAAACCATAAAGCATTGTTGCGATCGCTATTTCGAGCATTGATATCCGCACCTGCATCAATTAGCTCTTTGACGACTGCATAAACTCCCTCTCTTGTGGCTTTCATCAAAGCTGTATCGCCATTTTCTCCTGGCTGATTTAAATCGCTAAGATTATAGCCTTTTGCTATTAGCCATTGGGTTGTTGCTTCACTCAATTTTTGACTGTTGGTTCGATTCATAACTACTCCTCAGTTAACTTTTTTACTAAGAGGTTGTTTGAAAAGTGGTTGGCTGTGATTTTAGGCACTAACTGATCCCCCTAGCCCCCCTTAAAAAGGGGGGAACGGGAATCAAAGTCCCCCAATTTATCGGGGGATTTAGGGGGATCTAGAACAGTTTGCTACCAAGAAGAGGACTTTTCAAACAACCTCTAATATAAATTTGCTTGGCAAACAGAATGGTGAGGAATACTTACCATTATTGAAAAAATGTTATCCAAATTCTTTTAACTTACATATATGCTATCAATTTTATAAGTTTAAATTATGAATCATTTATAAAGAACAGCAAACATTCTTCTTAAAAAAAACTTGAAAAAGAATGGAAAAGCAGTAATTTTTACAGTTTTCTTCCATAAGATACATTAATAGCAGATATAGATGGATTTAGATCCTCGACTTCTTGAAGAAGTCGAAAATCTACACTTGGACAGTAAGTGTGTATATTTTCAAATTTACTGGCAATGATAAGAATATAAAATATTGTCTACATCTTCGATGGTAAGACTTTGGTTATCAGCTAAAGCTTTCAATCTATGGGTAATATCTTTTAGCTGCGATAAATTAAAGGAAAGTCCTAATTCATTAGCTCGGTGATTAACCGCTTGTTTTCCAGCCAATTTATGATTGATTAAAATTGACCGCGTTACACCAAAACTCCGGGGATTAATAGCTTCATAAGTCTCCGAGTTATTGAGCATAGCTTTAGTATGAATGCCAGCTTTATGACTAAAAGCACTTTCCCCAAAAACACAGTGGTTAAAAGGAATAGAAACTCCAACTTTTCTCGCAACTAATTCATGCAAGTAACCAAGTTCTTCCAAGCGATATTTAGACTTAATCTGCTCTGGATTTGTAGCATATAACCTAGCTATAAATCCAGCTAGTGAGGTAATACCATTACGTTCACCAATTCCCAAAACACAAGTGTCAATATGAGTTGCTCCCGCTTCCAGTGCTGTATAACTGTTAGCATTTGCACATTCTGTATCATTATGACCGTGAAATTCAATATCTAAATTAGTGAACTGGCGCAAAGTCTTCACTAATTCAAATACTTGCATTGGCGTAATAATTCCTACTGTATCGGCAATTCCTATGCGTTTGACAACTCCTAACTTTTCAATCTCCGAATAAATTGTAATTAAATCTTCTATGGAAGTGCGTGACGAATCCTCAGCCGAAAAGCGTAACTCAATATCGGGGGCTTGTTGATGAATAAAAGTTAAAACTTCAGATGCTAAATCAATAATTTGATTAATATTTTTACCATGACTGAACTGACGCATCAAAGAAGAACTACCAATAGTTAAATTAATCCCAGCGACGCCTGTCGCTAAAGCGACTTTAGCATCTTCTAAGTGACAGCGAATGTGAGTTAATATTTTGGATGGCAAGCCTAACCGAGACAATCGTTCACAGTCTTGTCTAGATTGAGGTGAAGCAATTGGTGACGTTAACTCTATATATTCCACTCCAAATGCAGCAAGGGCCTCAGCGATTTCGACTTTATCATCTGAAGAGAAATTGGCTTTGACGAATTGTTCACCTTCACGGAGAGTACTTTCTACAATTGCAAATTCAGATAGCGACATTGAGTAATCCCTATACTAATTCTTACTAAGGAGATTCACTTATTAGTTTTTATGTTAACAGATTTGCATAATCGAGAAATAATTTCTTTGGCTGATTCTTGGGGACTGGTTATAGTATCAATTATAAGAGAGCGATCGCTTGTATCCATCGCTTCTAAAATCTGTTTTGTCGGTACCGAATCATAGTTCTGACTCTCTTCCACAAATATTTTTAGTTTTTCTCGCAATTCTCCACCTGTAACAACTTGTTTGCTTACAAGTTCTAAGATTTGCTGTTCTTCTTTAGGAGTAAAATAAGCAGAAGCCTCTGGTACGCCTAAACTAGCAAAATTGCTCAGTACTTCTGGGATAATTTGCATAGGATCGTCTAATTCTTGATTAGCAATTCGATCAAAAGAATCATGACGTTTTAGAAGTCTTTCTAAACGCACCGTATTTGGTGCGGTCAACATTACAAAATTAGCATTTTTTAAAGCTGTAGCTGCATAGCTAACCTCATTTTCACCACGCAAACTATCGAAAACTAACATAGAGTTGACTTCTTGTGGATTGATGTGTAGAGAAGCTAAAATGTGACCCATTCCACCAGGAAAGTATTCTCGATAAAGACGAGTATAAGTTAAACGTTTAATCCGGCAATGAGGCTGCATGAGTTTCTCTTGCATTTTTAACATTGGCGCAATTATTACGCGTTCGGTTAAAACACGACGATTAGGTAAAAGTGTAAAATCCAAGCCTTCTTCAGCCAAAGCTTTTGCGATCGTGCTTTTTCCCACGCCAGTCATACCTACTATAATTAGTAAAGGAAAACTTGTTATTGGCAACCAGTCTTTAGGAACAGGAAATCCTACACCTACAACTGGACTTAAATGTTCAAAAAATAGATTTGGCCTTGTTGTATTAACTTGATGCTGCACAATATAAACCTCTTTTTAGTCTAGTTATTATAAATACACAAATATACATTAGCCTCAGTATTTATACATAGCTAAATAGCTGTGTTAAATGGATGATAATATCCATCAATAGTTAGTTTTTTTAATTTTTTATCTTGCTTTTTTCAATAAATGACCGCTCTGCCAATTTTTGTAATGCCCGTCAAGCAGAGATACTACTTTTAAGTAAATGAGAATTATTTCAAAATTATTAAGATATCTTAAATATAGCTAGTTTTAAAATCAAAACTTGCTAACTTAACTAAGGTATAAATAATTCAAGTTAGTAAATTAAAAACATGGAAATTAGCGCTCGTAATTCTCTTAAGGGTACTGTCAAAAAAGTTGTGCATGGTTCAGTTAATACTGAGATAACTTTAGAACTAGCGCCAGGAGTAGAGCTAGTGTCAATCATCACAAAATCATCAGCAGAGAAGTTATCACTTGCAGAAGGTAAACAGGCTTATGCTGTGATTAAATCATCAGATGTGATAATTGCTGTTGATTAAAAAATAGAGTGGCTTCCTTTGCAAGCCACTCTATTTTTCATATCAAATTGCATTTATATAGTTTATTGACCAAAAGAGTGTAATAGCTTCGTTGATCGTAATTACAGCAATCACATTAGATTTATAAGAATTGAAAATCATAGAGCCAGACTTATTTAAAAATTCGGATATTTTATTTTTCATAAATAATTAAGTAAGGCTATACATAAATGCTAATTAATGGAATTATTAATAACGCGAACATAAATCGCTCGGGCACTTTCTAAATTTAGTCCAAAATCTCTGTTATCAATGTTGAGAATAAAAAAGTGAAAATCTTGCTTTAAACTGATATAAGTTCCTGTTATTATTCCCATCAATGTAAGTTTTTTTCAATATTGTTTCATCCTGATTTTTACAGAAAATTATGATTCCTCGCTCTCCTGTTTTCAATAACTATAATGAACAGCCAGTAACACTAAAGCTGGTAAAGATTTGAATTATAAATTAGGAATTGTGAAAGGAAGAAGGAAGTATATTTTCATCCTTCATCCTTCATGTTTTATTTGGTCGCTAAAGGCAGCAACCAAAGTAATAACTTAGACCAGATATGCTTCTTGATGTGTCTTAATTGTGCAATTAGAACGAGGATAAGTTACACAAAGTAAAGCGTATCCTTTAGAAACTTGATCGTCATCTAAAAAGTTTTGATCGTCTTGATTAACTTCACCTTCGACAACTTTACCAACACAGCTAGAGCAGGAACCTGCATGACATGAAAAGGGCAACTCAATACCATTTTCTTCTGCTGCTTCCAAGATTGTCGTTTCTTCGTCAACTTCAATTGTGGTGTCGATGTCTTCTTTTTTGTTGATTAATCTAACTTGGTAGGAAGCCATTTTCCGATTCTCCTCAAACGTTATACAGTTGGTGTAATTTCTGAAGTTTTTGAGCAACCTATCCTACTTTTTGCTTCTTTTCTTCTTACAGAGATGCTAAGTTTAGTCAGCTTCTCTATAGGGGTAAGAGATGCAAAGTGAACTAGAAGCTACCTCAAGAGCATTGAAATTCTGCGGAGTGTGTATGGGAAATCTCTACAATTGACTTAGCACTAACGAAATGATGTTAGCTTTAGCTGCAAGGTACACCAGTAGGCGTACCATCGTCTGTTTTAAAGGACTTTCCACAACCGCAGGTATCAGTTGCATTGGGGTTGATGAATTTAAAACCGCTTTCCATCACTCCCTCAACGAAGTCAACGATAACTCCGTCTAATAACGGCGCACTTTTGGCATCAACGTAAAGCAGTACTTTACCTTGCTGACTTACTAAATCATCTGGTTGGGGTTTGCTGGTGATATCGATCGCATATTCATAGCCACTGCAACCACCATCTCTTACCGAGATGCGGACACCTTTAGTTGCGCCATTAGCATCGGATGCGGAACCTTTAAGGAATGCCCGCAGATGAAATTCTGCTTTTTCTGATAAAATAACGGCCATGAAGTCTCCTGATTTGTAGCGATTAGTTGTTCTGATTTCAGATGTGGGTTGTCAGCCAATTTTGGATTTTAGATTTTAGATTTTTCCTTCATTCCCAAATCCAAAATTCAAAATCTAAAATTGAATGACTAATGACCAATGACTAAAGACTATTTTGTGCAATCCCTGTGGCTTCCATCGAATTGGATTGCGCGTGTCTCCAAGGCGCACTATTACCGCATACTGGACAAGAGCGATCGCGGTGAGAACGGCGTTTAGCAAATTCCATCCGATTTAGGTCGATTGTCAGCAATTGCGACAACAGAGGCTGACTAAACCCGGTGATCAGCTTGATAGCTTCCAAAGCTGTTAAACAAGCTAGTGTCCCAGAAACAGCGCCTAGAACTGAAAAGCCGCGCTGATCCCAATCAGGCTTTTCTGGAAACAGACAAGATAAACAAGGAGTCACACCAGGAATAATCGTCGTTAGGTAAGCCTCCATCCCATTCATTGCCGCTTCCACCATTGGCTTACGCGATCGCACACAGGCTTCATTTAACAAATTGCGCTCTGTAAAGTTGTGGGCGCAATCAAGAGCCATATCAGCCGACTGCACTAACGAATCTACATTTTCCGGGGTGATGTAATCATGAACAGCTTCCACTTGGACATCAGGATTAATCGCATCCAGAGTTTCTTTAGCTTTGAATACCCTTGGCTTACCTACCCAATCATCAGTCATGAGAACCTGACGATTCATATCATCTAGCCGCAAGTCACCACCCCGGACTAGGATGAGCCGCCCAACGCCCGCTACTGCTAAGTAAAGCGCCGCCGTACCGCCTAATCCCCCCACACCTGTCACCAGAACTGTCGCTGACTTCAAGCGTTTCTGTGCTGTTTCGCCAAAATTTGGAAGCATCATTTGGCGACGATAGCGTTCTAATTCGGTAGGCGTTAGGTTAACCAATTTATACCTCCTAATCAGAAGTGATTTCTGTCAGTGTGACTACATTTTTCGGTTTATCGTTAAACACTTTGAACAGCTTTTGTTCGTAAGCTGTCGATTCGATAAATACCTGATAAGCTTTTTGCAAAGCCAAAGAATATTGATTTAATTTCTCTTCTTGACTCAAGTCAGGAGAATTATCATCAATTTCCTGCATATATTGAGAAAACTTTTTCAGAATATGTAGACGATGTACATTTACAACTTCTAAGTCGTAGGACATATTAAAGAATTGAAAAAATTCTTCTGCATCTACGAGCTTCTTGAATTCATCAATAGTTCGAGTCATTTGGCATTCTCCAATTGTTTTAGATGTTGCTTAAGTTCATCTAACTGGCGATAGATTTCATAAGTTGCGGCGGCAACATCCATAAGTTTTGTGTAATCTGTTGGCAGACCTTCAGCTAAATCATGCAGATCCATTTTCATTTGACCTGCTTTACTGTTGAGCCGTCTGATTTTTGCTTGTATTTCCTCAATACTCGTTTCTTCTGCTTGCACAATCAGCCACTCCTTTTCTAAAAGTTAGGAGTTAGAAGTTATGAGTTATAAATTAGGAACTGTAGATCAGGAATTATCAGTTAATAGTTAATTCAACTCCTCACTCCTAACTCCTCACTCCTAACTATTTAAATTTTGCCAACTTCAGGAAAGCGTTTCGCCAAATCAAGACCTTTTTTGACGTAGTTTTCTCCCTCTTCTGCCAATTTTTCTAGCGAGTCAAAGCCAAAGCGATGAGCATCTCGCAAGGTTTTCACAGCTAGCAAAAGACGACCAGAAAAAACTAGCGCCCAGCCAAATCCTTCATGGCTCAAATCAACTACAACCTGGGATATTAAACCTGTTTCTTGTTCAATCCCAGCAGCTACAGCCCGAAAAAATGCCATAATTCGGGCTTGAGTTACCGCATCAACTTCGCCCTCAACGGAAATTTCCCGTTTCTTTTGTTTGGTGACAATAAAGGGTTTGAGAATCAACTCATCCGACCAAGTACGATAAACTCCATAGCTGTCTTGACCACGGATTTGTTTGATTAATACCTTAAGAAAAGGTGAGTTCAAGACTTCAGTTGTAGCGGTTCCGTTCACACTATTATTTGCGGTCATACTGTTGCTTCGTCTTCAATTTCATCAGCAAAGTTTGTGGTTTTTGGCTGTAAAGCTTTACGCAACCAAGGTGGAGGATTACCTTTGAGGGTTTTCACTAGCTTGTTTAGCACTTCACTAATTTCTTCTTCTTCCGATCGCGCCTTCACTGGGGTGACACCTTTCTTGATTAACCGAGCGGCGGCGCTACCACCAATTGCTGTTACGTAAACAATCGTACAGTCGCCTATTGCCTGAAGTTTTGGGTTGATTTTGTCTTCGTTACCATCTTCTTTGAGTTCGCCTTCAAAATTGAGGGTTTCTACGAAGTGATATCCCTCATCGGTAATTTCGTAAACATCAATCATTTTTGCCCATCCGAAGTGGGCGTTAATATGAACTCGGTCACTCGTCGTGAAGGCTATTTTCATTGTAATTCTCCTCTCTAAAGTTTTGAATTTTGAATTAGTAAGAAGGAATCCAGGAGTCAGGAGTCAGAATTCAGAAGTAATTAGAGTTTGACTGGCAAAACTAAATCTGCATATTTATACCAGTCCTGAATCATTTGTGAAAATTTCTGTTGATTCTTTCCTCTGTGTTCTCTGCGCCTCTGCGGTTCGTTAAAACAGTCATTTTCACAACTTAGATAGAAAGCATTGTGAATTCTGAATTCTGACCCCTGAATTCTTGAAGAAGAATTCAAAACTCAGCGCTCACAGTTCCGAACTCTTGGAATTGCTTAACTCTCGCTTCTTCTGCCTCTAAAAATAGGTTGCCGATGCCAAATAAAAGCTCCATCGTGCCTCGATAGCCAACTTTAGTAAATTGACCATTACCTAAGCGGTCATAAATGGGCAATCCTAGACGATAAAGAGGAATCGAGAGGCGTTTTGCGATCGCACCCACATTCGAGTTACCAATTAGCAAATCAGAACCACCCGCTAGACTCTCAAAGTCTTCTAAGTCGCCGATGGTAATGCTTTTAACCGGGAGTTTTTCTAAGAGGTGCGATCGCGTGGTTGTCACCACTGCATGAATTTGCGCTCCCATCGATTGTAGGAAATGCACCGTTGACCACAACAAATCTGGTTCTAGTGCTAAAGAAACTCGTTTTGCACCGAAGTAAAAATGAGTATCCAACATTGCATCCTGCAACTGACGACGTTGGCGGCGGTATTTTTCGGGTACGCTGTTACCGCTCAGAATCGCCAATGCTTGGATAAATTCATCTACTGGTTCTAATCCCGTCAGTTCGCCAAACACCTCATAAGGTGTGCCAAAGCGTTCTTCCAGAATCTTGGCAGCCCCCCGCATACTTTCACCTAATGCCAGGGTAAAGGCAGAACTACCTACTTCTCGTAGCTGTTTTAAGGTAGTTCCACTGACTGTAACCGCACTATAATTATCCTCTAAGTGACCATCTAGAGAAGCGCCAAGGTCGGGTACAAAGATCGGCACTAATCCAAAGGATGTGACTATCTCTTTGATTTCCTGTACATCCCCAGGTGTGAAGGCAGAACCCGCCAAAATCGTGACTTGTTCAGTTCTGAGTCCACCCGCGCGAGGAATTTCCTTAACTATGCTTTCCACAGCAACAGCAAAGCCATCTTGCAACGCACCTTTAAAATCTGGGGTAGGTGCAAAAACGATCGCTAAATCATTCAATTCAGGGTGGCGATCGCGGATTTCCTTAAGAAAACCCTCAATGTCATCGCCTCTAGTTTCCGTTAACCCAGTACTACATAAACCAATAATTTCTGGGTTAGCCTTTTCCACCAGAGTCAGAATTGCTTGCTCCACATTCTCTTCACCACCCAAAATAGTAGTGACTTCCGTCATCGCCGTCGTAGCTAAAGGAATCGCTTCCCGGAAATGCCGCACGAGGACAACTTTAGCGAAAGCAGTACAACCTTGAGAACCGTGGAATAAGGGCATTGTCCCTTTCAATCCCAAAAAGGCTAAGGTTGCGCCCAAAGCTTGACTTTGCTTGAGAGGATTAACTGTCAGTGCTTTGTTAGAAGCGGTAACGATCGCCATTAAACTACCTCCTCATTTGCAAGCTCTTTACTCTGCGTTCTCTGCGCCTCTGCGGTTGAAAAATGATTTTTTTGAACCACAGAGTACGCAGAGGGCACAGAGAGAAAAAGATGAGAATTTGGTGTTGTCACCAAGGGATCTAGGAACGTTGCGATCGCCATTAAACTTCCTCCTCTTCTTCCCAAGGAGCGGGTTTGCGTATTTGTTCCCAAATCGGGCTATACAGAGCTTCGTACAGTTCCCGCGCCATCTCAATCATTCCCACATAACCTGCATAAGGATGGTGGCGTTCTTGGTTGATATCAAGGAAAGGAATTCGAGCTTTCAAAGCTGTGTATTGGTTACGTCCACCAGCAATCAGCATATCTGCGCGAGTGTCTTTAACCAGTTGTAGCAATTCTTGAGCGTTGCCTTTCTCTAGCATGATGCCATCGTTGCCAATCAACTTCTTGATTTTGGCTTTATCTTCTTCAGTACTTTTCCGAGTACTGGTAGCAACAACTTCAATGCCTAAGTCTCTAGCAGCCGATATAATCGACCAACTCTTGACACCACCTGTATATAAAACAACCCGCTTACCTTTGAGTCGAGCGCGATAAGGAGCCAGTGCCAAATCTAAAGCAGCCGTTTCTTCTGCAATTAGCTTTTCTGTCCGCTCCTGTAAATCAGCGTCGCCTAATTTAGCAGCGATGTTTCGCAGACAGCGATTCATATCATCGATGCCGTAGAAAGACTCTTCAATGTAAGGGATGTTGTAACGCTCCTCCATCTTTCTCGCCATATTGAGCAACGCTCGTGAGCAGATCATGACGTTGAGCTTGGCGCGGTGGGCGTAGCGAATTTCATTGTAGCGAGCATCGCCCGTAATTTTAGACAAAATACGGATGCCTAATTTTTCTAGCAGTGGTGTTACTCCCCACATTTCACCGGCGATGTTGTATTCACCGATTAAGTTAATATCATAGGGCGTTGTATGTTCCGGTTCTGCTGTTCCGACAACATATTCTAATAAAGATTCACCGCCAAAACGGTTGCCCAGATTTTTACTGCCAATGAATCCTGGAGCAATGACGGGAACAACAGGAATACCAATTTTCTCAGCCGCCGCTTTGCAGACAGCATCCATATCATCGCCAATTAAGGCTGTAACACAAGTGGCATAGACAAATATTGCTGCTGGTTGGTAGCGCTCTTTGAGTTCCAGAATCGCTTTGTAGAGTTTCTTTTCGCCACCGAAGATGACATCATTTTCACCCAAGTCAGTCGTAAAGCCCATTTTGTAGAGTTGAGGGCCAGACGACAGACTACCACGACTGCCCCAGGAATTACCAGCACAGGCGATCGGCCCGTGGACTAGATGCGCTGCATCTGCGATCGGCACTAGAGCAATCATTGCACCATCAAAGGCACAGCCCCCTTGAGCCGCGCCAGGTTGTGCCTGTTGAGCGCAAGACTTGTTTTTCTTTTCCGCTTGTTTGTGCTGATTATGTTCGCATCCTGTCTCAGTCAGCAGCTCGTTGATTTTACCTTGGGTGCTTTTCATCTCTCTTCTCTTAATTGTTAATTGTCCTTTGTCATTTGTCATTTGTCATTTGAATAACTAACAACTAATGACTAATAACTAATGACTAATGACCAATGACCCATGACTAACAAATGTATCTTGTGACATCCTCTCCACATACATCAGCGAGGTAAGATAGAGCGCGGAAACGCAATCCTACAAATTCGTCATATAAAGGATTGAGTTTACATAGTGGTGGGATATCAATAGTCTTCCCAAATAATTTAATTTGTCGCTCAAAGGGACAACAACAAGGAATTGTTTGGCAAATTAGATGAGCGAAGCGATTATTTTTAACCTGAATTCCATCTACCACACGGCGCAACGGATTAAGAAGATTGTGGAACCATCCTGGTTTTTTCTGGTTAGGTGGATGGTAATTAGGATGAGGATGAGTGTGAATGTGTTCGTGAGTGTGATTGATGGTTTCCATTGATCAATTCCTTGGGTAAATGCTATCAAGAAAAAGGGGGGAAAATAATTCGTAATTCGTAATTCGTAATTCGTAATTATTTTCTCCCCTTAATTAACACGTTGTGTTTCTACGCAATTTCTAACGAATCAAGTCGTAGGAAATATCTGTCTTAGAAGGAATGTTGGTGTTGCGATCGATTTCTTCAAACAGGGTGTTTACAGTCCAGTTGAGGAGGTTGATCACACCTTGATAACCAATGGTGGCATAGCGGTGTAGGTGGTGGCGATCCATGATGGGGTAGCCGATTCTCACGAGGGGAATCTTGGTGTCGCGCCACAGGTACTTACCGTATGTATTACCAACTAAGAAGTCTACTGGTTCGGTGAACAACAATGAACGCATGTGCCACAAGTCCTTACCAGGCCAAACAGTTGCATGTTGACCGAAGGGGCTAGAAGCAAGCAGTTCTTTCATTTCTGCTTCAAATACTTCGTTGCTGTTGTGAACCAAGATATGCACAGGTTCAGCACCCATTTCTAGCATAAAGCCAACTACGCTGTATACTAAATCTGGTTCGCCGTAGATAGCGAAGCGCTTGCCGTGAATCCATGAGTGAGAGTCAGTCATGGCATCAACTGCACGACCGCGTTCGATTTCCAATTCTTCAGGAATGGGGATACCACTCAATTCGCTGAGTTTCATCAAGAACTCATCAGTACCCTTAATGCCCCAAGGACGGGAAACTGAGGTTGGTTGCTTCCATTCTTTTTCGATGTACTCGCGGGTTTTGGGTGTAGAATGTGCTTGCAGTGCGATCGTAGCTTTCGCATTGATTGAATCTGCTGCATCTTCTAACTTTGTTCCACCTGGGTACATATCGAATTCACCTGTGTTTGGTGAATCGAGGTAGTCGCTGTTGTCGGCTAGAATTGTGTAGTCAAAGCCGAACAAAGAAGCAATCCGCTTGATTTCGCGGTTGTTGCCTACGTAGGTGTCAAAACCTGGGATGAAGTTGATTTTACCATTGCTGGTTTCTTTCTTATGACCTGCGGTCAAGTTAGAAAGAATTCCCTTCATCATGTTGTCGTAACCAGTGATGTGGGAACCGACAAAGCTAGGGGTGTGAGCGTAAGGTACTGGGAAATCTTGAGGAACTGAACCAGCTTGCTTAGAGTTGTTGATGAAGGCTTGTAAGTCATCACCAATTACTTCTGCCATACAGGTGGTGCAGACAGCAATCATCTTAGGCTTGTACAGTTGGTAAGAGTTCGCCAACCCGTCAATCATGTTTTGCAGACCACCAAACACGGCTGCATCTTCAGTCATTGAAGAAGATACACCAGAGAATGGTTCTTTGTAGTGACGGGTTAAGTGGGTGCGGAAATAAGCAACGCAACCTTGAGAACCTTGAACGAAAGGTAGAGTACCTTCAAAACCAACAGCAGCAAAGATTGCTCCTAGTGGTTGACAACCTTTAGCAGGGTTAACGGTTAAAGCTTCACGAGCGAAGTTCTTTTCACGATAATCCCAACCCTTTGTCCACTCTGCAACCCGTTGTACTTCTTCGGGTTCGTGACCGTTTTCAAACTGCTTTTTGTTTTCAAATAGCTGTTGGTACTCAGGCTGGTGGAATAACTCGACGTGATCTTGAATTTTTTCTGGATTCTGAGGCATTTCTGGATCTCCAAGCTTACTGAATTCTTTTACTGATTGAGGAATAAGGATTTGAAGCGGGGGTGGGAGATGGGAATATGATTCAAAATTCAAAATGCAAAAATCAAAAGAAATTTTTAATTTTTCAGTTTTGAATTTTGGATTCCCAACTCCCCCCTGGGGTTTTAGCCCCAGGTTATCCTTACTTATCGCTCTCTCCCATTTCCTTAGACGGCAGCCTTAGCCTTAGCTTCAGCCTTCTTAGCCTGAGCTTTTTCATTCCAAGGAGCGCCAATTAATGACCAAGTTGGGCTGTTGAGTGCCAAGTCCATATCGCGAGCGAAGATGGCGAAGCCGTCATAACCGTGATAAGGGCCGGAGTAATCCTTTTTGTGGTTTAATTCTTTTCACTAGCCTAATGTTTGCAGTAAGCAATGTCTCTGCTAAACATTGTTTTCTGAGAACACATTTATTTTTAGCCTAAATATAGGCTAAAAACACAGCGATGCATAATCAGGTTCAGGACTCACGCATCATCTAAATGTTGTCCTGAGCCAAGGCGTTGCTGAATAAAGTGATGATTCTTGTAGGGTGGGCATCTTGCCCGCCTGGAAATACAAGGGACGGGCAAGATGCCCATCCTACAAATATGCAACACCGCCTGATGTTTATGTTTATCTCTGCAATCACAGCAACAAAGAGCGCACGATGAAAACGAAAGTACTATTAGAATTAGAGAAAGTTAATCTGCGTTTGAAGTCTGCAAAGGCAAAGGTAACAATTAGAGAATCGAATGGAAGTCTGCAATTACGAGCGACTTTACCAATTAAACCGGGAGACAAAGATAGCAACGGTACTGGGAGAAAGCAATACAATCTCAGTTTGAATATTCCCGCTAATTTGGATGGACTCAAGACGGCTGAGGAAGAAGCCTATGAATTAGGTAAGTTAATCGCTCGTAAAACTTTTGAATGGAATGATAAATATTTAGGAAATGAGGCAATTAGAAAAGATTTTCAATCTATAGGGGAATTACTTGAAAAATTTGAAGAAGAGTATTTTAAAACTCACAAACGCACAACTAAAAGCGAACATACTTTTTTTTATTACTTTTCTCGCACCAAGAGATTTACCAATCCTCAAGATTTGGCAACTGCTGAGAATCTGATAAGTTCAATTGAACAAATCGATAAAGAATGGGCTAAGTATAATGCAGCTAGAGCGATCGCAGCATTTTGTGTGACATTCAATATCGAAATTGATTTATCAAAATATTCCAAGATGCCAGAGAATAATTCCCGAAATATACCGACCGATGCAGAAATATCTGAGGGAATTCTCAAGTTTGAAGATTACCACCATAGAAGAGGTAATCAAGTTAATCAAAATGTTCAAGATAGCTGGCAACTTTGGCGCTGGACGTATGGAATGTTAGCCGTTTTTGGTTTACGTCCACGGGAACTTTTTATTAATCCCGATATTGATTGGTGGTTGAGTCAAGAAAATGTAGATTTGACATGGAAAGTTCATAAGGATTCTAAGACTGGTGAGAGACAAGCATTGCCATTACATAGACAATGGATTGAGGATTTTGATTTGAGAAATCCAAAATATTTAGAGATGTTGAGAAGTGCGATCGCAAAAAAAGATAATACTAATCATGCTGAGATAACGGCGTTAACACAGCGAGTAAGTTGGTGGTTTCGCAAAATAGGTTTGGATTTTAAGCCTTATGATTTACGTCACGCTTGGGCAATTCGGGCGCATATTTTGGGAATTCCAATTAAAGCGGCGGCGGATAATTTGGGGCATAGTGTGCAAGTTCACACGCAAACTTATCAGCGTTGGTTCTCGCTAGATATGCGGAAGTTAGCGATTAATCAGGCTTTGAGTAAGAGGAATGAAGTTGAGTTGATTAGAGAGGAGAATGCTACGTTGAGAATGGAGAATGACAAGTTAAAACTTGATATTGAGAAAATGAAAATGGAGATGGTTTACAAGCATAGTTGAATTTGCTCATAAATCAGCTAAAATAGGGTTGTCGGATCTACTTAAAAGTAAATCTGCTAACTCGCTATCTTGTAGTCCGTATGCAAATAGGCTAGACTAGCTCGTTGGTTAGTATATACCAACAAGAAGAGGAAGTGAATGGCTGACAGCATCTCTACAGTTGATCTGTTTTGTGGTGTAGGTGGACTTACTTATGGGTTTGAGCAAGCAGGTCTTCCAGTTAGAGCTGGATATGATATTGATCCAGCGTGTCAATTTCCATATGAACGCAACACTAAAGCAGAATTCATACTAGAAGATGTGGAGCGTGTTAACGGCTCTGATTTGGCAAAACACTTTTCTGCCAGTAGTGTTAAGGTCTTAGCAGGTTGTGCCCCTTGTCAACCTTTTTCAAGCTACTCAAGACGTTACACGGATAAAGAATCGAAATGGAAGCTTGTGCAAGATTTTTCTCGTCTTGTGCAGGAGTGCGAGCCTGAAATTGTTTCGATGGAAAACGTACTTCAGCTAAAGTACCACTCAGTTTTTTCTGAATTTATCCAGCTGTTAGAGGATTTAAGCTATTCATTTGAAACTTACGAAGTTAATTGTTCAGATTATGGAATTCCTCAAACTCGAAAACGTTTAGTTCTTCTTGCTTCAAAGTTCGGTAAAATTGACTTGATTAAACCTACTCATAATAGCGAAAAATACAGAACAGTACGTAAAACAATCGGACATCTGGAACCTCTTTTGGCAGGTCAAGCATCTAAAACTGATAGACTTCATCAATGCAGTAAATTATCTCCTTTAAATCTTCAACGTATTCGTGCTTCCAAACCTGGTGGAACTTGGCGTGATTGGTCTAAAGACTTAATAGCTAAATGTCACACGAAAACCAGTGGTAAAAATTATTCAGGAGTATACGGTAGGATGGAATGGGATCAGCCTAGCCCAACCATCACTACACAGTGCTTTGGTTTCGGTAATGGACGCTTTGGACATCCTGAACAAGATCGGGCTATATCTCTTAGAGAAGCAGCATTATTACAAACTTTTCCACCAGATTATGAATTTGTAGCCACTGATGAACCTGTTGTGTTTGCTCATGTAGGAAGATTAATTGGAAATGCTGTTCCTGTCAAACTAGGTCAAGTTATTGCTCAAAGCATTTTGCAACATATCAATCAAGTTATTTAAAGAGTGCTTACACAAGAAGAATCCAAATATTCTTTCGCATTTAAATACTTTTCAATATTTTCCAATATCTGTCCAATATATTCTATTACCTCTTCCTTAAATTTTAGAAGGTCTCCGATACTTGTATCTTTACCAACTTCAGAAAATGATTTGTTTCCATGAGCTAGATCGTTACGGTTCCGCATAATGCTGTATAAGTTTTCACCATGCCTTGTTTTAGAGTAATCTGTATCACAAGAAAAACCGTATTTCCTAGCTGTCTTTGTAATTTCATCTCGATCAATATTTCCTGAGAATAACTCTCTACTTTTAAATCCAGCAGTAATAATATCAAGAGAAATATCTGTTATCCTAGAATGTATATCTTCAGGAGAACGATTCTTGAAGTTTTGAAGTACAACTTTTTTGATTTCAATTCTGACAGAATTAAAAGAAACTTTTTTACCTTTTAGCTCATCAAAAATAGCTTCAATTGCATTCCTCATACTTGATTCAATAAGATTGTAGAGTAGTAGAAAACCGTTGGCTTTTAGGGTTTTAGCCAACTCAGGATCAATAGCCTTAATATTTTGTTTCCCACCATCCTCTAATACAACTAATTTAGTTGTCTCGTTAATTAATTCCTCTAAAAATAAAAAATATTCATTAATTTCTTGAACACGAGTATTGAAATCTAATAGAACTGTTTGCATAGCTAATTTAGAAGTTGATCGCGCACGTACTCAATACGCCGAATTACTTTAGGTTTAGAGTTGCTTGCATCAGAAGTTGTATATTCCTTAAACTCTTTTGAGTCAAGCCAATCTATTGAGCTTGGTTCCAAATCGTTTTTCTCTCGCAGCGCAAGTGCGACACCTACAGAGATAGCTTCAAAGCGAATTCTAGGTGTTCTGACATGACCTTTTGCTTTAGCAAATCCATTAGGAAAATATTTATCAACAAAATCCAGCATTGTATGAAATGTATTCCGAAAAGCATCTTTGTTAATTTTTGAATTATTATGTGTTTCTAGATACTCATTTAAAAATACATTGACGTACTTGTCAAAATTTTTGTAATTATCTAAGTATGCAAAGAAGCGTAGTACAAATTCTTCTGGTTCTCGGCTGCGACGTGATGCTTCAGATAGGGGGCACAGTTTTACAAACTTTGCTTCCTTTGCAAGTTCTTCTAGTAGCTTGACAAATGGGCCAGGAGATATACCTCTCCGTTTCTCCATATCATTCAATGCAATACTACCTGTGTTAATACGCTCGAACAAATCTCTACGCACCTCCTCATCAGCTTTGTCAGTAAGTACAATCATGCGAATAGTAGCCCGATTAAATCGTCTCTGCCGTGCAAGCGACAAGTCGCTAAATTTAAAGTCATTGAGGTTTTCTAGCTTCTTTAATCCACATAATCTTAATTCATTTTTAAGGAACCTATCCAAAGTGCGGATGCGTTGAGTTCCATCAACAATTTCTAGCCGAGCTAAATCTTCTTTTTCTTCTGGTCGGAGATCGGCAACAAAAATATATGGAATTGGTAATCCCAGAAAAATGGATTCGATAAATTTTGATTGATGATCATCGGGCCAAATCATGTCCCGCTGATAGTCTGGTATGTATAGTTCATTAATGTCCTCATCTAGCCCTTCTCTATATTTCTGAACAAGGACTTCTACCGGGTATTCTTTTGTATCGTAGTCAACTATTTTCTGCTTTTCACGGATTTCTTCTTCCGCAGCTTCTCTTTGCTCATCAGTAATCTCTGGCTCTGGTGGTATGTTTCGGGCTTTTGGCATTTTAATCTCCATCTCTGGCAAAATACATACATTAGAAGTATAGAATACTGAAACCTCTATTAAGACATCTACGATATTTAATCTTTTACTGATAAATTGAGTCTCCATCTCGATATTCGCTGCGTCCTTCGGCTTTTTCTTCGATCGCACGATATTCATCCAAGCTGTAGCGGCGCGAGATGGTAGAAATCATAGGTCGTAAGCGATCGCATATCATGCACCTCATGTAAGGCAGTATACAGAGTTTGCTGTAGGCTAAACCTATTGAAAAAGTCTGTTTGCGATCGCTACTCACAAACAGACTTGACTTTGTTTTAGCCTTCTAATTAAGCCTGCTCCCAAAGCTGACGTATATAGTCAGGAAGCCAGCCAGCAATTTCCTGAATCCGCTCTTGGGAAAGTTCGTCTTTGGTAGCAGAAAATACCGCTTTAACTGCCTGTTCTGCGTCAACTGTTCCTGGAATCCCTCCTTCATTAGCAACCCGCCGCAGAAATAGCTTGGAATCAATTCCAATGGGAGCCGGGCCTTTTAAAGGTTGACGGATTCGACTTAAAAATCTCACAATGGGGTTAGTGTCTTTCCAGAGTTCAGCTACCTCAAACTGGAGCGCTTTCTCATCTGTAGGCACTGCCTCTGTATGCAATTCTGCCTCGACGCGATCGCTAGCTTCTGTTGTCATTAAGTCGCGCATGACGCGAAACACAACTTCGGTAAAGTCTCTTGCATCATAAGGATCTGCAAATCCAGCTTTAACCTGGACTTTTTCTAGAAATGAGCGATGTTCGTCTGCGATCGCAGTTCGATTATCTTCAATCTCCGTTGGGTCAACTTCTGGAATATTTGTCTTAAATGTTTGATCGGTCATTGTTTTGTTATGGTTCTTAATTTTTGAGTCTTTCTGCTTGCTCTATGTAAGGTCGCACAAATCAAAAACCCTTAGTATCATCCAGAAGTTTGATATGCCATTTATTCAAAAGTTAGAAATTCATCTGATTTGCATAGATATAGGTAATAGAACTACCTCTCTAAAAAGGTTCTGGCTAACACATATTTAATTTCTGGAAATATCATATCTATTGAGTAGAGCAATACTCTTGGTGTTTTTGCTCGTTCTAGACATCGCCCATTGGTATCAAAAAACAGTCAAAATAGATGAGTTAGTATAAAAGCAGCCGAAACAAAGATGCTAGAAACAACAAACATCGAAATTCACACTTCCTATATCAAAGTTCCTAACAATGGCTTAGAAACTGGAGTTTAGACTAAAAGCGATATGAGAGAACGCAAATCAAAAGGAATTAG
>NZ_CAWUDN010000107.1:0-27830 GCF_963920915.1 Nostoc sp. PCC 9305 | reverse complement strand
TTTTTAAGGGGGATTTAGGGGGATCTACGACGATTTTGGTTTTCTAGAAAGATGTACACCGTAGCCCAACATGGGAGAAGGGGTTAGGGGATGAGGGCAACACCTCTGTCCACACACCCATAAACAAGTAGTAGTAATTTATTTATTGGTAATCCCTAAGTTGGAAACATAATTAATCCTTCGCTCGTCCTTGCGCTAGATTAACAATTTCTGTTGTTGTCAACTCACACACAAATTAAACTGTCAGCAATTTACTTTTAATAAGTAATGATGATTTATCGTGCTTATCTAATCCCAAACCTCATCTGGTAAAAATAACTCAACGGGATTTATGACTTTTTCTCCGGAAGTTCAGCACAGTCATCAGAAAACAATCTAAGTAAACCTGATTAGTTTCTCCTAACTTGCACACCCACATTCACAACATGAAATCACATCTACTGGCGATTGGTTTAAGCAGTTTGGTTCTAGTTGCAGGACAAGCTAAAGCCTCACAGTTACAGTCTTGGTACTATGATTCTAGCCAAAATCAATTAGACCTAACTACCACTTCGGGAATAGAACCAAAAGCCTTTTTATTAGATAATCCAAATCGATTGGTCATTGACTTACCTGGAACTAATTTTAATTCCGATACTGTCAAACGAAGTTTTGGTAAGGCGGTGAAAGAAATTCGCCTCGGCAAACCAGACCCTCAAACTACTCGTTTTGTCGTCGAGTTAGCTCCTGGTTATGATGTAACTTCCCAAAATATATCAGTTAAAGGAGATTCCCGCTCTCATTGGAGTTTCAAATTCAATTCATTTAACCGCCAAAATAATCCCATTGCTGGAGAAAATCGAGAAGATATTGTCATCAGATCCATAGATGCATCGACATTTGCCGGAGTTGTAAATCTTGGTCAAGAGATGGCTGGTATCACTTCTCAGATTCGTACTTTGTTGGCAAGTTATAAATCATTGAATCCGGGAATATTTTTCTTAGATTTAGATACAGGAAACTATATAGATATTAATGGCGAAAAAAGATTTGCTGCTGCCAGTACAATCAAATTTCCCTTATTAGTGGCTCTTTTCCAAGAAATAGATGCAGGTAGAATTAAACTCACCGATAAATTAGTGATGCGGCGCGATTTAAAGGTGGGCGAATCTGGAATTATGCAATACAAACCCATCGGCACTAAATTTAGCGTCCTGGAAACTGCTACCTTGATGATGACAATCAGCGATAATACCGCCACAAATCTAGTTCTCGATCGCTTGGGTGGTGCTGCAAAAGTTAGCCAACGTTTTCGTAGCTGGGGATTGCAAAATACAGCACTTCGGAATCTCCTTCCAGACATCGGCGGCACAAATACAACTAGTTCCAAAGATTTGGTCAGATTGGCGGCGTTAGTTTCTAATAATCGTTTGTTATCCCCAACTAGCCGCGATCGAGTTTTAGGCATTATGCGCCGTGTCAAAACCAATAGTTTACTACCAGCAGGTATCGGTCAAGGAGCGACCATCGCCCACAAAACTGGTACATTGAGATTTATCATTGGTGATGCGGGTATTATTCAAATGCCCAACGGCAAAAGCTATTTAGCAGGTGTTTTGGTGCAAAGACCAAACTACGATCAAAGAGCTGGAGATTTTGTCCGTGAAGTTTCCAGAAGAGTCTATAATTACTTAGACAATACCAAAGTTAGCAACATACAACCAATACTTGGCGATACCTCCGGCGGGCTACGCCTACGCACTCGTTAGTCAAGCGATCGTAACTACTAGTCCACCACATCAATGAAGAGTGCTGAGTATTGAGTAAGGTGAATAAGTTTGTAGTAAGGACTTTAGTCCTTGGCTTGAGGGCTAAAGCCCTCACTACGAAATTCGCAATTGCACCAAATAGCAAAAATAGGGACGTACATTTGTACATCCCTACATATCTATCTGTATTCTCTGTATTCAGGTATTTCGTCGTGAAATGAGATTAACTGAGGAAATTTGGTGTACCACTATTACCACTCCTACCAACAGCAGGAATTTCCACTGTGTCATCTGTAGCTTTACCAGTGCCGTCATTGACAACGTAATTAGTGTTACCCACATGTCCATTAGGGATAAACAATTGTGGATGGTCAAAGGGCGCTTTATCAAACCGAACTCGGTCATCAGTCAGCGCTTTTAAAAAGGCGACCAATTCCTGTTTTTCTACTGGTGAAAGATTTAGCGGCGGAAGTACTCCATAATCACCACCACGATTGTAAAAATCAATCAATTGCTCTAGAGTTGCCTGACCTCCATTGTGAAAGTAGGGAGCAGTTAGTTCGACATTGCGAAGTCCGGGTGCTTTGAAAGCTCCGTTTGCAAACACAGGTTCACTGGAATTCAACGGTGGAGTAAGGGTTGGGGGGTTTTCGCCCAGGAGATCCTTAAATTTACCCAACTGAGCCAATCGTGCTTCTGAAAGCGGATTACGTTGACCGTTACTCTGCAAACCGTCATAACCACCCAAACCGGGGTCGTCTGTGGGCGGTCTAACACCGATATTAAAGAAACCAGTGTCTTCAGGGGAGTTTGGAGGGAACGGTGCACGTTTGATTCGTCCCTCTTTAGTCACGTTGCTGACTGAAGCAGCTGTTAATTCTAATCCACTGTGGCAACTAATACACAGAGCTTTGCCCTCAAACAGTCCTTTGCCTCGTTGCTGCTGCGCGGTTAAGGCGCTAGTGTTTCCTTCCAAGTAGCGATCGTAGGGCGTATCATAGGAAATCAGTGTAGACTCGTACAACTGAATTGCCAGCCCAAAGAATAGCGAAAAGTTGTACTCTAGCAATGTGTACTCATTAGTCTTCAAAGAGCGATCGGGCCTTTTGACAATAGTCCGTTTACCGTCAGAGTCAACTTGGATGAGTCGATTAGAATTCCACCACTCCGGCTTGAAAGCCTCCTGAATCATCTGCTCGTATGTTCTATCTTTAAGTCCAGGTTTAGGCGATCTACTATCTTTACCTAAAACGCTGTCTTGTGGATGCACAATCTGTTTACCTAGTGGTCTCAGAGCTAATAACTTTTTCGCAAGTTTTCGGGGGAGCTTTTTACCCTTACCAAGGGTGAGAGGTGTTATGTCAATTCGCCCGAACTTATTACCCCCGCCAAACTTATCACCAATTTCTTGAAAAGTGCGACCATCTGCGGATGACTCAAAGGAACTGAGTGGCGGCCCGACAGCTTGAGATGCCAAAGACGAGTTCTTGAGGCTGACTTTCACAAATTCTACCCTAATTGGGTTTATAGCCTTGACGACAGCGGCGTTAGGATCTCTTAAACCAAAGGGATTGACCCCATTAAAGATATCTTGTGCCCTTCCATCCCAAAAGTTGCGGAAGTTGAATGCGGCATTAATCACGGTTGGCGTGTTACGCGGCTCGACGCGCCGCACATTGATACCTCCCACGTTAAACACCGAATCTGGCTCGGTTGTAACTTTGTCTTCTGCATTTCCAGGTGTGACATCCACAAACTTCGTATTGAAGATCCCCTGAGAAGAACTGACATCGTTACGGTCAGATACAACAGTCTTAGGATCGTTTGGGTTTGACAGCTTGTGGAAGGGAAAATCTCCTGGTTTGAGCTGATAGTTTGGTAGCCCGCCGACATTGAAAACTGAATCTGGATTCTCTGTACCATCGGCGTTGACCCGCAAAAGCCCAGGAGCAATCTGATTTTTGGATCTATTGTCAGCTCCAGCATGGAAATGACAACTAGCACAGGAGGTCTTTCCATCGCTCCCAACCTGCATATCCCAAAAAAGAGTCTTTCCTAATTTGATTGCAGCCGTTTTGTCTTTTACGAAGTCTCCAAGATTGTCAGGTTCTGGAACCGATACGCTCTTGAGCGAAACTGGAGGCGGGCCTGTAATCTTTGCTGATACAGTATTTCCTACTATTACTGCTGCCAAAATAATGACAGCAATTGTTATAGTCCTTGAAAATCTCGCTCTCAAGTAATTAGGTTTGCCATATCTGAATTTCCACTCTTGCTGCTTTATTTTTGTCACCAAAGATTTGAGCAAAAATCGACCTCTTGAGGTCAGCAATAAGTAACTAGATAAGGCAGTCGTAAAGATTACTAAGCTGATTATGGGTATAATCCCCATAGTTGTATTATAAAGTAACACCGAGATAAAGTATACATTTATGAGGAAGTTTTAAATTTAATATTCATGTAAAATGAACACGTAAATTACGAATTTTACGTGAATACAAAAAAACCTCTTTGGGCTACGAATAATAAATTGAGTTAGATAAATTGGTTATTTTATATTGAATTTGCATTAACTAAACTATTAATATATTTTATCGATAAGAGTTTGATAAAATGTTTAGATATTTAAATTATATATAACTTACTTATCAGTCCTTATTTTTGGATATTTTAATGTTACTACATCAGAGTTCTGGTCGGTGGCGCTTAGGGCTAACGTTATCGCTATTGACGGTTTTATTATGGGGAATTTTACCTATTGCTCTTGCAGTAATTCTACAAGTACTTGATGTCTATACCGTTATTTGGTTTCGTTTTTTGGTATCATTTATATTGCTTGCTGGGTATTTAGGGATACGCGGCAAATTACCAAAATTAGAACAACTGCGCTCTGCTTCTGGAAAATTATTAGCGATCGCGACAATATTTTTAGGGATTAATTACTTTTCATTTACCCAAGGTTTAGCATTAACATCACCTGCTAACGCTGAAGTTCTCATTCAATTATCTACCCTTTTATTAGGTTTTGGAGGGTTAGTAATTTTTAAAGAACGTTATCGGCTGTCTCAATGGATTGGCGTTAGTGTGATGATTTGCGGTTATCTTTTATTTTTTCGCGAACAACTAACGAATTTAATTACAGCACATGGCACATATATACTAGGCAGTGTTTTAATCGCGCTAGGATCGACAGCTTGGGCTATTTATGCTTTGGCACAAAAGCAGTTATTACAATCTTTATCTTCCACCAGCATCATGTTGATTATTTATGGAGGCTGTGCTTTATTATTCACTCCTCTAGCTAAAATTAAATCACTTTTTATACTTGATACTTTCCATTTAGGAATGTTGATTTTTTGTGCCTTGAATACCTTAATTGCTTACGGTGCTTTTTCTGAATCATTACAACATTGGGAAGCATCACGAGTAAGTGCAGTAATAGCTTTAGCTCCCATTGTGACATTAATAGCAGTCGCAGTTGTATCAGTTATTGCACCTGATTGGACACCACCAGAACACTTCACCCTCATAGCAATATTTGGAGCGGGTTTAGTAGTTACAGGTTCAGTAGCGATCGCACTTGGGAAAAGCTGATTAATCGCCATATTTTCAGGATTTTTACTGGATTTTTCATCTAGTGAATTTGTGCAATATTCAAAGCTACAACATAAATACTGAGGCAGACTATTTTTTATTTGTTATGATTTAATAGTGAAGGCAAACTACTGAAGTCAGTTAGATACTTTTCCCATCTGCGTGACTTTGTAGGATTTGATTGTTGACTTTATAGCCGAAATATCCTTGCAAAAGAATTCAAAAATCAGAATTCAGGAGTCAGAATACATTACTAGGGAATTGGGAATCACTACTTTTTTTGACTACTAAATCTCAGATTTGGTGGAAATTTTAAACCCATTTATACCTATTATTTTCAGCCAGCTACATTCGCAAGTCATACATAATTCGTCGTGAATTATAAATACTGACTCCTAAATTCTGTTTTGATAAAATTGAGGCTAATAACTTTAAAGAAACTAAGCAGGGCGCCCGAATAACTACCAAAGCCAACACCTGATAAAACCAGACCACCGAAATAGTTGAGCGATGAATAGTTTGTTTGGTAATTGGGCCAGCACCCTCAGAAAAAATTCTTTATTGCTGGTTCTTTCAATGGTGCTGCCAACATTTGGAATTAGTAATTCTGTTTTGGCAGCAGAGCGGATTTATGCATCTTATTCAGCTTTGGAGCTTTCAATTTCAGTCACAACTTTAGAGAACTACGCCAAAACAGGTGTAATTAACGAAGACTTAGCAGCCTATCAGCGATATCTGCCTCTAGAACAGCTTCAAGAATTGCGGCGGATTTTGCTTAATCGTGTGAAAGTTAGTCCAGTAGTAGTTTCGCAACTTCTCTACACACCACAAGGAGAATTTTTACTGCATCGATTGACGCAAGTGATTAAAACCAGTCAACCAGAACTAGGACTGGGTACTTTGCGTTCGGCGCTAATTTTAGCTTCTGGAGAATCGGGAGGCTTGACACTTTTAAATGTGTTGCGTAAATATCCCACCAGCAGCATTCGCCTTGATGTCGCCGAGACTTTGGAAATAGCTACAGAATTGGAGAAACTTGTTAATCAAACCCATAGTGCGATCGCAGCTGTTTCCCAAAAGTCTAAAATAGAAGCTGAGAGCATTTCTCAACCAAATTTCTCGCAATTGCCCGATTTAAAGGTTCCGGGAAAATTTAAGTCGCAAAAATACATCCTGAAGTTTTTCGACTCAACCCGCAATCGGCTTTTATTGACTGATGTTTACATTCCCAATATCCAGAAGACTGCACCGATAATTGTCATTTCTCACGGCTTGGGTTTAGACAGCAGTAACTTTCAATATTTAGCCACTCATCTAGCTTCCTACGGATTTGCCGTCGTTGTTCCCAATCACCCTGGTAGTGATGCGAAACAATTGCGTTCTCTGCTAAAAGGACGCGCCATTGAAGTAGCAGAACCAAGTGAATTTCAAGACCGACCTTTGGATGTAACATATATACTGAATCAATTGCAAAAAGGTAATCAATCTGATTCACGGTTTAAAGGTCGCCTAAATCTGCAACAAGTCGGAGTGTTTGGTCAATCTTTGGGAGGCTACACAGCCTTAGCCCTAGCAGGCGCTAAAATCAACTTTGAGCAGCTAAAACAAGACTGTCAACCAGCAGCACTACAAAATACCTGGAATATGTCTTTACTGCTCCAGTGTCGCGCTTTAGAATTGAGCATTAGTAAGTCTGGCAAAGATTATAACCTGCGAGATGAGAGAGTAAAAGCTGCGATCGCAGTTAATCCCATTACTAGTTCTATTTTCGGCAAAGCTGGCTTAAGTCAAATCAAAACTCCAGTGATGATTGTCAGCAGTAGTGATGATACAGTTGCACCAGCTTTATCCGAGCAAATTTTACCTTTCTCCTGGTTGGCAAATTCCCAAAAGTATCTCGTCATGCTTGAAGGTGGCACACACTTTTCCACCATTGGCAATGCAAACCCTGTAAATCAACAAGTAGCATTACCTGCTGATATGATTGGCGATGCTTCTCAAGCACGCCGTTACATGAATGTTTTGAGTTTACCTTTCTTCAAAACATACATTGCAGGAAAGCCGCAATACACACCATATCTGAACGCTGCTTACACTCAAAGCATTTCTAGTAAGTCTCTTGGTTTGAGTCTCGTCAAGTCATTGGATACAGCCGAATTAGCACAATTATTGGATATAAAAGGAGCCAAACTCGTAAAAAAAAAGTTCCCAACACCATAGTCAGCTTCGGATTTTGGATGTTGGATATTGGTGTTGCATTGCTGCACGTGATGATTTTTATTTGATTTGTACAGACGTAATTAATTACGTCTGTAGAGTTTATTTGCCTCTTTACAAAATTAGAGGCTCAATTCTTGCTTGCACTTCTTCAATTAACTCCTGTTCAACTTTCTCTACAAACAAAACCTTTCTAATTTTCCAGTCTAGTGATTTGATCTGATCGGCTAGCACCACGCCACTGGTTATCATTCCGTCAGGAAGCGGAACCTCAAAGTTAAGACCTTTTTTTTGATTAGTAATTGGACAAATTAGAACTATAGAAGCCATTCGATTGTATTTTAATGGCGACATAACTAAAAAAGGACGATAGCCCATCTGCTCACGCCCTTGAGGTTTTAGTTCAGCATTAAGCGTTTCAGCAATATCTTCAAATGACATTCCTGATGTTCTCAGAGCTAATACACGTCGGATCGAATCAGCCGTAATTTGCTTTGTAGTTCCGCAGTCTAACTTGACAATATCACCTCTATCTGGAATGTATGGTTTAACTACCAAACTTCATTCCCCACAGCAGATCCAGTATCTATTTCAGAATGAAAATTATCTGGAGTCATACCTTCCAATAATTCATCAAGCGTATATTTTTTTCGCTGCTGCGGTGTGATGACAATACTATTGCCTGAAATGCTGAAAGTTATGTCTGTCCCCTCTTTGACATTAACTTGTTCAGCCAAAGCTTTCGGAAGTCGAATAGCTAGACTGTTTCCCCACTTCGTAACAACTGTAGTCATAACTACCTCAAAATAAATGCTTTCTTAGAGAATTTCACACCTAAATATAAAACTTTTGCAGCTTGATGCGCTTACTTAGGATGATTTTACGTATCTACTTTGAATATACCATAATTTGTATTTTCGCTATGTTACGGCTTCCATAACGTACCGAAAACCATCTTCTAATTATTCTCCAGCGAGTTCCCGCACAATATCCATGTTTGCTGCCAGTACACGCACGATTTCAACGGGGTTTTCACCTCTGTATATCAGGAAATATCGGGGCTGCACCAACCAGAAACGGACGGGAAGCGGAGTCAGGTCGTAACGGTACTGTCCGATTCTGGGGTTGTCTGTCAGTAATTCACAGGCACAAAGAAGTTTGTCCAGCATCCGTTCGGCGGCATCCGAATTATCTCGCGCGATATAGGCATAAATCCCCGCAAGGTCGTTTTCAGCTTGCGGGGAGAGAATATAAAGTTTTGGGTTCGTCACAACGATTTTTTGATCGATTGTTGTGCTTTATTGCGGATGCGCTCTCGCGCACCTTCTTTGGGAAGACCTTGTGCATTATCAAGCTCCGAAAGACCGATAGCAATTTGCTCATTGAGCCACAATTTATATTCCTCGGAATGGTCGTTAAAGCGTTTCAAAAGACGCAACCCCTCCCGAATCACCTCGCTTTGAGAATGGTACAAGCCGGACTCAACCTGCATTTGGACGAAGGCTTCCAACTCAGGAGTAAGGGAAATATTCATACATCTATTTCTTCATAACAAGAATAGACATTATAATAACAGTTTTTGTTATTGCTTGCCAGTGAAAACTTTCGCAAAGAGCTAATTCTATTACTCTAAAAACCTTAGGACTTACGCACAGGTAACGGAAAATCGAACCACAGAGGCACAGAGAACACGGAGGAATAAGAGTTTGAGAGGTATTTTGCGTAAGTCCTGAACCTTAACAAGCACAGATGATATGCGATCGCATTCATACTTCAGGACATATACTTTAAAGAAATATGACATTTAATTACGCTATTTTAAAAACTAGCTTTACATAAGTTCAGTTATGAGCCAGCCGGAATATACTACAGCCCAAGCTACTGCCCTGACTAACCACGATCGCAAACCTATTCACATACCTGGCTCTATTCAACCTCATGGCATTCTCCTGGCACTCAGTAATCAGTTAGAGATCCTACAAGTTAGCAACAATACCCAAGTGTATTTGTGCAAAGCTCCAGAAGATTTGCTCGGTCAACCTTTGAGCTATTTACTTGAACCTCAGCCAGTGGAAATTGTCAAGCAGTGCTTAGTAAAAAAGATTGGCAGCACTAATGCGTTTAAAGTATTAATAAATACTTTATATGGAGAAATATACTTTGATGCTATTGCTCATCGTACAGAAGAAGCTGTGATTCTGGAGCTAGAACCAACTGACTCGGAATTTGAGATGAGTTTCTTAAACTTTCATAGTTTTGCGAGTGAAGCGATCGCTAAAATGCAAAGGACATCCAATCTGGGAGAATTTTTGCATTTAGTGGCTGAAGAAGTCCAAAAAATCATCGGTTTCGACCGGGTGATGGTCTATCAATTTGACGAGTCAGAAGCGGGTTCTGTTGTTGCAGAAGTTAAACGAGAAGATTTATCACCTTATTTAGGACTCCACTATCCCGCTACAGATATTCCAGCGCAGGCTAGGGAGTTATACACGCGCTGCTTTCTCCGATTTCTCCCCGATTTGACTGCCGAACCTGTCAAACTAGTTCCAACGGAAAATCCGACAACACATCAGGATCTTGACTTAAGCTACTGTCTGCTACGGAGTTTTGATTGGTGTTGTACTGAATATCATCAAAATATGGGAGTGAAGGCTCTTTTGGTGATTTCAATTATTCAAGAGCAGAAGCTTTGGGGATTAATATCCTGCCACCATCAAACACCGAAGTATATTTCTTACGAAGTCCGTAAGATGTGCGAATTTTTGGGACAAATTGCATCTTCAGAATTAGCGCACAAAATTAGTCACTCGGAATGGGATTATAAAGTAAAACTCAAATCGCTACAGTCAGAGTTCCTAGAATCTATTTCCCAAGCAGACAATTTTATCGATGCCCTAATCAAACCGGAAATCCGCTTGCTCGATCTTGTTAGTGCTTCAGGAGCGGCGGTTTGTCTGGATAATGAAATTACCCTTGTGGGAACAACACCGAATATTGATGAAGTTCGGGCACTCATTGAATGGGCGGATACTCAAGTTAGTGACAACCTATTTTCCACTGATTCTCTGCCAAAGCTTTACCAAGAGGCGCTGATATTTAAAGATGCTGCTAGTGGCTTGTTGTTACTGCGGATATCTAAAATTCGGCGCTATTACATCCTTTGGTTTCGCCCGGAAGTTATTCAAACAGTACACTGGGCAGGAAATCCACAGGAATCCATGCAAGCACAGCCAGATGGTAGCTTTACCTTATCTCCCCGAAAATCCTTTGAACAATGGCAAGAAACGGTTAGACTAACTTCTCTACCTTGGAAAGCTTGCGAACTTGACAGTGCGATCGCTTTGAGAAATGCGATCGTTGGTATTGTACTCTCGAAAGCGGATGAATTAGCTAAAATCAACCTGGAGTTAGAGCGCAGCAACCAAGAGCTAGCATCCTTTGCCTACGCGGCTTCCCATGACCTCAAGGAACCTTTGCGGGGCATTTATAACTTCTCGACAGTGTTGCTAGAAGACTATGCCCAAGTATTAGATGATGACGGCATTGAGTGCTTACAAACAGTAGTAGCCTTGTCTGTACGCATGGAAACTCTGATTAATGCTCTATTGCGACTCTCGCAGTTAGGACAAGCCCAACTGCGCTTGCAAGCAACTGACCTCAACGAATTACTCAACCAAGTAATTGACGTTTTTCGTGCTAGTCGCCAAGACTCTGGGCTTGTGGATATTCGCATTCCTCGGCCTTTACCAACAGTTTTGTGCGATCGAGTGCTGGTTAATGAAGTCTTCAGTAATCTGCTTGGTAATGCGTTCAAATATAACGATAAGGTGGAGCAATGGGTTGAGATTGGCTACTTTTCTCAAGAAGAGGCAGAGGGGCAGGGGGGCAGGGGAGCAGAGGGGCATACTTCTCTACGAGAGGCTGCGCCAACGACTGCGCTCAGTAACCGGGGGAGCAGGGGAGAAGTTGCAGTAGTTTCCCCTCTGCCCCTCTGCCCCTCTGCCCCTCTGCCTCTTCTCCATGCCCCATGCCCAATATTTTATATCCGAGATAATGGTATTGGAATTCCACACCATCACTTAGAAACTATCTTTAGATTATTTAAGCGGCTCCATTCTCAGGAAAAGTACGGTGGAGGAGCAGGTGCGGGACTAGCTATTGTTAAGAAGATTGTTGAGCTTCATAACGGTCAAATTTGGGTTGAATCTACCGTAGGCGTTGGCTCAATTTTTTATTTTACGCTGGAATAGTTTAAGATAGTAACCAAATATATATTTTTGTTAAGCTCTTTTAAGACCAAGAATGACAAAAAAACTTCATGAACCGCTGCTCGTTGTTGAGGACAGCAATGAAGATTTTCGGATGCTGCAACGTCTGATGCGGCGTATGTCCGTCCAGAATCCCATACACCGTTGTACTAATGGAGATGAGGTTTTAGAGTTTCTCTATCAACTGGGGAACGATGCCTACACTAAAGGCGAAGACCTACCTAACTCAAAAGTAGTATTACGACCCTCTGTAATCTTGCTAGATCTCAATTTGCCAGGTATTGATGGGCGTGACATTTTAGATCGGCTCAAACAAGATAAGACTTTCAAGGGAATCCCCATTGTTGTTTTTACCACATCATCTAACCCCAAGGATATTGAATTGTGCTACCAAAAGGGCGCAAATGGATATCTGGTAAAACCGATGGATGCTCTGGAACTAAAAAAGACGATCCAGGCATTTGTAGACTACTGGCTTGAAGCCAATACGCCGCCTGTGTTGGATTAATTCGTTTATTTTTTGTTGATGTAGCGGTGGGGGAAAAACGATCATAAAAGAGACGGCTCAGAGGACACAGAGACATCTTCCTCTTTGAGTCACTGTGTCTGTTTGTCTCTGTTAGATTCTTTTTCCCCATTTTCCTGTTTTTGACTATTTGGTGTTTCTTTAGGATTACTAAAGAATTTAGATTTTATTTACACTTATTTTATATTATTTTTAGAATTATGCAAGAAAACACAATCTGGATAAAAGGGATCTATATGGCTCCCTGATCCTCATAACCTTATGTTGGACACATGGACGCTACTTATCATCGATGATTGTGCCGCAGATCGGAAAATCTATCGTCGATATCTTTTGAAAGATCCGCACCAGTCCTACCAGATTTTGGAGGCAGACTGTGCAGAAGAAGGACTTGCTTTGTGCCAAAAAGTACGCTGCGATGTCATTTTGCTGGATTTTTGCCTACCTGATATGAGCGGGTTAGAACTCTTCGATCGGATGCAGCAGGAGATATTTAAGACTTCTATCCCCGTGATTATGTTGACAGGGCGCGGCGATGAAGAAATCGCTGTGCAGGTAATGAAACGGGGTGCTTTAGATTACTTAGTCAAGCACAATCTTACACAGGATGTGCTGCAACTAGCAGTCCGCAACGCCATTAAGCAGTCGTGCTTGCAAGCCCAACTGCTCAAAACTCAGGAGAGACAACGCCTAATTGCCACAACTGCTTTACGAATTCGCCAGTCTCTTAACCTAGAGCAAATTTTGAATACAGCTGTAGCCGAAGTTCAGCAACTTCTGAAGTGCGATCGCGTGATGGTTTATCAGTTTGCCCCAGATACAGATGGTAAGATAGTCGCCTCATCAGTTGAGTCATACCGCACTGTGGCATTGTGCGATCGCGTTGGGACTGGGACTGGAGAGCAGGGGAGCAGGGGAGCAGGGGAGCAGGGGAGCAGAGGGGCAGAGGAGCAGAGGAGTAGGGAGGAAGTTGCAGTAGGTTTTTCTCCTGTGCCCCTCTGCCCTTCCGCCCCTCTGCCTCTTGTGCCCAATCCGCATTACCCCTTATCTCCAGAGGGGGGCATACCTTCTCCAATCCCTTATATCTATGAGCTTGGCTTGTGTAATTGTGTCAGCCTAAAAGAGCAATTTAATACTAAGGCAAATCTGGTAGTTCCGATTAATCTGAGCAACAATGGGAACCCAACCCCCAAGCTTTGGGGTTTATTGATTGCTCACCATAATTCTGGGGAGCGACACTGGCAAACTGATGATGCAGAAATGCTCAATGAAGTATCAGTACAACTAGCGATCGCTATTCAACAGGCGGAATTGTTAGCCCAAACTCAAGCAGCCCTTGCTAAAGAAAAGCAACTCAATGTATTTAAATCCCAAATAATTACAACGGTTTCCCATGAGTATCGAACGCCGCTAACTTCAATTCTGGCTGCGGCATCAACTTTGGTAAAACATAGCCAGCAATTAGATGAGTCTAAACAACACAGGTTCTTGGGAATCATTGAACAGAAAGCCAGGTATATGTCCAAACTTGTGGATAATATGCTTCTGGTTAACCAACTTGAACTGGAAAAACCCAAGTTTCAACCAATCTCAGTCGATTTACTACAATTTTTTTCTGATCTTTTAGAACAAGAGCGAGAAACAGTAGGCGATCGCCACGAATTGATTTTTAAAATTACTGGTAATCATCATGATTTTTGGGGCGATCGCGGACTTTTGCAACAAATTTTTATTAACTTAATGTCCAATGCAATTAAGTACTCTCCAGAAGGAGGTAGTGTAGAATTCCACCTGATTGGCAAAGAATCAGAAGCAATTTTTTACATCAAAGACTGTGGAATTGGTATCCCGATGGCAGATCGAGAAAATTTGTTTCAATCCTTCAGTCGTGGAAGTAACGTTGACACAATTCCTGGTACAGGCTTAGGGCTAGCGATCGCTAAAGCTTGTGTCGAGTTACATAGTGGTAATATTACTTTGTCTAGTGAAGTGGGGCAAGGAACTAAAGTTACAGTTAGCTTACCGAAAATATGTCCAACTGGTCAACTATCTCCATCATCCACTTGATGTAGATAATTTTCAAAAGCATATTGTAATTATTGCTCTTGAATTTCTATCTTGCTAATCAACCATTCTTTGATTGTTTTCCCGCAAGGCTCAGAACTTTGGCAATCACTGACGTTCTCTAGAGAATAAGACATTTTTACTTTTTTATTGACGTATTTCTCTGGTTCGCAAACATCAAAGGTTGCACCGACACTTTCATATACTTTGCCATTTTCATCGACAACGGTAACGTAGCATTTTAAATCTCCGTTTTGCATATCTTTGATAGTACCAGAAATTGGATTATCGTTTTTAATTTCCTTAGATTGATTGTTTTTAGGAGATGTTTTTTCAGTTGATGCTGACTTAATAGTTTTTTTGCTATTATCTAGTTTTACTTGATTTACAGAAATAGATTCAGAATTCACTTGCGTAGCTGTTGCAGTATTTGCTGGATTAACTTTATTCTCTTGAGAAGCACTATTGCCTGAGTTACTACAACTCACAATCAACATAGAGCAAAAAAGTAATGTAGTAGTGAAAATTGATTTTTTCATTTGATTTATGTTCCTAAAAGCTATTGATAGTTGTTTTGCTAAACGCGCTACAGGTAAAATCTTTGATTCACAATAAAAACTTTCATGAAGTTTTCTATGAAATTTCTTGATTATTACAGTTTTATGTCTTGGAAGTTAGAAATGACATCGTGATATTTGCGGAAAATACTCGGCGTTATTTGCACTTTTTGGATATTATTCGGTAAAGTGCTTAGAGAATGTCTTGATACTTATAAAATAATACTTAATTGAAGAAGAATTCAAAATTCATAATTCAGAATCAAGACGCTCTCTACGACTCGCTATTCGCTTTTTCAGTCAGAATTCATTCTGATTCCTGAATTCTGACTCCTGAATTCTGTTTCGATAAACTTTAATTGCTAAATATTAATGCTTTGAGCATTAAATAAGTATTTAATAGAGTTTAGAAGCTGTTAGTATTGATTTTGTGTTATTTCAAGGTTTTCTCAACTTAAACAAACCATTTGACTGGACTTCCCACGACTGCGTAGCGCGGGTGCGAAAATTGTTGCGCCTCAAACGTGTAGGACATGCGGGAACCTTAGATCCAGCAGCAACAGGGGTCTTACCGATCGCACTTGGTAAAGCCACAAGATTATTGCAATATCTGCCAGAAAACAAAGCTTATAAGGCTACCATTCGTCTGGGTATGCGGACTACAACCGATGATTTACAAGGTGAAATCATTAATTCTCAACCTTGTGCTGGATTGAGTTTAGCAGAGGTGAAAACTGCACTGGCACAATTTGAAGGCAAGATTGAGCAAATCCCACCGAATTATAGTGCAATTCAAGTGGATGGAAAACGTCTCTACGACTTAGCCCGCCAAGGGAAAATGGTGGAAGTTCCAGTGCGGACAGTGGAAATTTTTCAGATAGAAATTTTGGATTGGAGAGAAGGAGATTTTCCCGAATTGGATGTGGCGATCGCCTGTGGATCTGGTACATATATTAGAGCGATCGCTCGTGACTTAGGTGCAATCTTAGAAACTGGTGGCACTCTTGCGGCTTTGCTCCGTACCGAAAGCAGTGGTTTCGATTTAACAGATAGTCTCACTTTTTCCGACTTAGAAGCTAAATTGCAAGCCGAGACATTTCAACCTCTCGCCCCTGATGCAGCGTTACAACATTTGTTGTCTGTGACTTTACCAGCAACATCTGCTCAAAAATGGTGTCAAGGCCAGCGAGTTTCTCTAAATTCTGATATTACTGGGATAGTAAGAGTTTATCAAGAAGAGACTCGCTTTTTAGGTGTTGGACAATTACAAGATGAAGTCTTAATTCCGCAAATGGTTTTTGAACCGATTTCTTGAAGGAGAATTCAGGAGTCAGAATTCAGGAGTCAGAACTTAGGAGTAGAGCCGGAGACGCTCCGCCTCCGGTAAGAATCAAGATATTCTCTACGAGACGCTGCGTGTACCTCGCTGTAAGGGAGGCGCACTCGCTAACCTGCTTGCGCTATCCACTAGTCGCACACAATTCCATTCTGACTCCTGACTCCTGACTCCTGACTCCTGACTCCTTTCTTATTAAACCAAATAACTCGTATTAGGTACGATCGCAAAGAAGGCATACTCGTACCAAGCAGTCCAGATGAAACTGCGAATCCATCGCTGACGCTTGTCGGGACTCAATTCATATTCAAACGCCCCACGAGATACATCAATGGAAGATAGGTGAGAGTTGCAACCGCAGCCATGCTGATAAGTAAAACCGTATTTAGAAGCAATACTTTGCACCTTCATTTGAATAGCAAATACCTTACCTGCATGGAGTATGGCATCCCAAGCACGTTTATGCTCAATATCGCGTTGATCGAATCGTAAGGCACGTTCTTCAAAAACATGATCGCGGTAAATTGGTGCTAAATGCACGTGATAAAAGCTAGCAGGTAGTTCATAACCAAATTCATTGAACAAATCTATGCCAATACGAGCCACTTTTACTTCATCAGCGTAATCGATTCCTTTTGACTCCACATCACGGAGAATTTCTGCAAAGTTCGGATAGCTGTGTTTGAGAAAGTCTTGCCCAAAAAACTCTAAGGTTTCCCATGCCAGTTGTGCAAATAACTGAGAAAATGAAGGTATTAGGTGAGCTAGTTGGGGGCGATCGCTAAATAAATCAACATCACCACGTTCTAATTTATACAAAAATAGCTGTGCCATCTCAACATAGCTTTGGGGTTGGGAAAGTCCGACACTCGTGGTTCCTCTAGCAATGTCTTGCCATATAGAAGGTAGTTGAGAAACATGAACCGCATTTTCTCCAGCAATGACTGCAACAGGAGGACATTCGAGAAGTTGCATCGACAATCTCCTTTAGTACTTTAATGTGTAATTTACCTTAAGCGATCGCTAAATCTATCTTCTGAACACAATAAAAAATGTTTGACAGACTGTCTTTTGACAACGAGTGCAATTTTATTCATAACTTTCGGCGTATTGGCTATTAGTTATTTTAGGATAATTCATAATTCAATTACCCATTCAAAGCATTCTTTTCACCCACCTGCTATTTTCCTATATATTTTCTCACCCTTGACTAACTCTTCATAGTAAGGTTCATAAGAGGTGAATCTGATAGATTCTTGTCTTCCCAAACCCAAGATGCCAAAAGTACAAAGGCTATTATAAAACAGTTCGTGTACCCGTTTCTGGAGTAACTGATTAAAATATATCAGGACATTACGACAAAGAATCACATTAAACTCATTAAAAGAACTATCAGTTGCTAAATTATGCTGGGCAAAAACAATATTTTCTCTTAGGGACGAGCGGAAAATAGCATTGTCATAAGCTGCTGTATAATATTCTGAGAAAGACTTCTTGCCGCCAGCTTTTAGATAAAGCTGAGTATATTCCTGCATCGTTTTCAGCGAGAAAATCCCACTTTTGGCATTTTGTAATACCTTCTCATTCGTATCAGTAGCATATATGCGACAACGGTGATAAAGTCCTTCTTCTTGCAGTAAAATTGCCATTGAATAAACTTCTTCACCAGTTGAACATCCAGCGTGCCAGATGCGAATAAACGGATAGGTTTGTAAGAAGGGAATAACCTGATTTCTGAAGGTATTATAAAAGCTGGGATCGCGAAACATTGATGTGACATTCACTGTCAGAGCCAGCAAAAATCTTTCTAAATAGGGGCGGTTGTGGAGTAAACGCTCTTGCAATGCAGAAACATTTGCTAACCCTTCTAATTGCATAAAGCCCTGAATACGTCTCTTGAGCGAGGAAAGAGCATAATTGCGAAAGTCATAACCGTAGTACTGATAGACACCTTCCAAGAGCAGGTGTATTTCTATGTCCTCCAAGATTGGTTTGGGTAGAGGCATAATATTCATCATTCATAATTCATCATTCATAATTCATCATTCATAGGTTTCAGCTTAACCAGGCGGCTTTTACTACTAAAACAGCGATCGCAATTATTGAAATTCCAGCCAGCCATCTTACCTGAGAGCGCAGATTTTTAATCTCTTGGCTCAGATTTTCTGTCTGTGGTATGGAATATGGTTCCAGTTGTACAACTTCAATAGCTACTTGTTCGGGTGTCTTTTGGGGATTTTCAAACGATACTTGCGTGTGCAGCCAATTAGTAATCAGTTGAGGACAGTTCTTTTTAAACCAATTTAAAGCTAAGGTTCTAAAAACTGGTTTAGACATTCGGGCAATTAATTTCATCACCCTGTTTAAAGGTTTTAAGCGAAGCTTTTGATTAATCAAATTGACTGAACCAACATCATAAAGACAATCCAGAATTAATTTTACAGTAGCTTCTTCACTGTTAATTAAGTTTTGCAATAAAAGCAGAACATCACGCATACGCTCTGCTTCCATATACTTTTCTGCTAAGTTTTCTGGAGGACTTACTGAAGGATTTACAGTTGGATTTAGGGTGTTTTGTCTTACTATCGTCATACTGGTAACATAGCAGCCATAATAATGTTAGTACACCTATCTATCGAGAGAAAGATTTTTTATCTAGAGAGAGAATCTAAAAGCCTAAATTTATTCCTGATAAACATGACTATATCGGGTTGATAAAAAATCTATTTCTCTAGTTTCGATAGATTTTTTTTATCTACTTCTGGATCAATAAATTTTTTATTTAGATGTTAACACCTCAATTTGCAAAATTACCCGTTCTAATTCCTCAATTATTACAGTGCTTTCAGTCTTTTTAAAAGCCTCTAAAAGCGCCCGATAATACCAAAGAGTACCTTCTTTACGCCCATGAAAACGTTCCCAAAGTGATTCGCCCAAAATGCGATAATCTTTGAGAATAGATTGGGCGTTGTAAAGTTTATCCGCTGATGACACAAGCAGAACTGATGGGGAAGCAGTAGCAATATGAGCAATGTATGCCTCCTTACGCTGTCGCCAAGGGGGTTTTGGAGTTGTATCAGCGTCAGTACAACCATCTACAATTGCCGTTACATTGTCACCAAAGCGACGACGAATTTCTTCTCGTGTTGCAGCGCCACCTTGATCTTCGATCGCATCGTGTAAGAGGGCTGCGATCGCTTCATCTTCATTTGCCCCGTATTCTAAAGCAATACTGGCGACACCTAATAAATGCGCAACATAAGGGACGCCAGAACCTTTACGAACTTGGTTAGCGTGTAGTTGGGTGGCGTAGGTAAGGGCTGCGGTAAAACGTTCTGAGAGCATTGTATAAAAAAGTTCTAGCAGTCAGAATAACTCAACCGAAATATTGGGTTTGTGTCAATTTTATAACAAATCGCTCCAAGTGCAGAGGTAATAAAGGATAAAAAGGGTACAAAGGGAAAATTGAAATTTGAAATTTGAAATTAGATAGACAACATTTAAATCTATATTCCATCGCCAGATAGATAAAACTCTGCTGTTAGTTTATTAAATTTACTCAAGGATGTGCTTTAAACTAGGAGTTAATTTAGATAATGCCAGACAATCCTGGATTAGGAGAGCAAGCGCTCAATAAAGCGGCAGAAATAGGATTATCTAGTCAATTAGATGAAGTAGAAATTTTAGATGTAGACATTAAGGTAGACCCGCTGAAACTGGTTCAGGGAGAGGTGGATGAAGTCACGATTGAAGGTGAAGGTTTAGTTATCCAAAAAGACCTCCGTATGGAGGAATTGGAAATGCAAATGACTAATGTTGCCATTAATCCTCTAAGTGTGGCTTTTGGTAAAATCGAACTAACTAAACCGACTGAAGCTAATGCACAGGTTGTGTTAACCGAAGCTGATATCAATCGTGCTTTCAACTCCGAATATGTGCGCTCGCAACTGCAAAGTCAAAAAATACATATTAACGGACAACTGAGGACTATTGAACCTCAAAATGTAGATTTTCGATTACCGGGTGATGAGAAAGTAGCACTAAATGCCAGCATAAAATTAGTAGAAACTGGTGACAATCAGCAAGTTGCTTTTTCGGCAGTCCCCAGAATTAGCAGTAATGGAAAAAGTGTTGCTTTGGAAAATGTCGAGTATGGCGAAAGTGAGGAAATATCGCCAGAGTTGACAAAAGCTTTGATCGATCAAACTAGCGAAATTTTGAATCTAAGTAACTTTGATTTAGATGGCATGAGTCTGCAAGTCAACCAACTAAAAGTAGAAGTAGGCAAACTAATCCTACAGGCTGAAGCTTATGTGGAAAAAATTCTTTCAGCTTAAAAATGTAACGTTCGTAAATTCAGGATACTAATAATGGAAACTACAGAAACAACGCAAACAGGTTCAACACCTTTTCCAAATATTCCACCAGTTATTGAAAGTAACGACAGTGAGTATCGTGATACTGGTGTACCCAGTACAGTTGCGATCGCTGGACATCCTCTACACCCATTGAGTGTGATCTTTCCCATAGCATTTTTAGCTGCTGCCTTGGGAAGTGACATTGGTTATTGGTTAACTGGCGATTTCTTTTGGGCTAGGGCTTCGCTATGGTTAATCGGACTTGGATTAGGTGGAGGCATCCTTGCATCTGCGATCGGTCTGAGCGACTTTTTGAAAATTGAACGAGTCCGCAAGCGCACCGCAGGTTGGACACATTTGATACTTAACGTTTCTATACTAGTTTTATCACTCGTCAACTTTCTTATACGCTTGGGTAACGCTGAATCCCGAATCGTACCTTGGGGACTGTTAATCTCGCTTGTTGTCGGTACGCTAACCAGTGCTTCTGGTTGGTTCGGTGCTGAACTCTCCTATCGCCATAAAATTGGTGTAGTGGGTGCAGGTAGCAGAAGATATCCTTAAAGGATGTGTAAGGCAGTGTTTCGACTACGCTCAAAAATCAGACAGGAGGCAGAAAGCAAATGGTCATTGAGCGTAGTCTTACCCCTGCGGGGAAGCAAGCTACGCGCAGCGTCTCGTAGAGAAAGTGCAGCCTTTTGTAGAGAAGTGAGGCAGAAGATAGCAGAAGATAGGAAAACGCAGCACTTAACAAGATAGTTGCCTGAAGCTAGAAATCCAGTGACAGATTATTATTTACAGCTTCCGCTAAGAATATTTAGCAATTATCGTTTGTACTTGATACAGTTTTGATACATCTTGTGGAATGGAGATAAGTCCGATCTAAAGTTTTTCTAAATCAAAATTTGGGAGAATATTTTCCTTGTCCAGTAAGACTTTTGAACCTATCTCACAATAAAAAATATAGCTTGTTTAATTAATAACTGTATACTTTATCTATGTGGTAAAAAAAATACATCCTGTTAAATAATAACTATTTATATACATAAGCTTATATAAATTGCAATTATACAAAAGGGTGAAATTGCAATATTGAATTTCATACTAAATTAAGTTTAAAAAAGTGTGCGATCGCTAATTTTCAGACTTTAAAGTGTTTTAATAAAGTTATTACCGAAAGTTTAGAGAAGCAAAAACATGAAAGGTTTCAGGAAACTATCCTCAATAGCAGTGTTGCTATTTGCCTTTGTGTCTCCGCCCTCATTAGCTGAAGCGAAAGATATTTATCTAAGTAATGTTCTGAATGAACAGAGCGTTGCGCCAGATGCCAACCTGGTTGGAAATAAAACCGGAGAGCTTTTGATTGCTCAACGGCGGTCAAGACGATACCAGAGAATCCGACGACGGCAGCCCTTTGGAAGACGGCAGATAATCCGACGACAGCAGTTAAGACAACGACAGATAATCAGACGACGGCAGCGCTTTGGACAACAGGAGATAATCCAACGACGGCAGCCCTTTGGAAGACGGCAGATAATCCAACGACGCTATTAGAGATATGAGTGAAAATGACGTAGGCATAATACCCTTCTCCTAGAGGTTATTACTTACAGTTAGTGTTGAGTAAAATCTGCTTGTTAATAAGAGCGATCGCCCAGCTACAATAATTTTAATCACCGCGAAATCTCTATGCGCGATCGCTTTTTTACCAAACTTAATTAGTTGCAAAGACTCAAAGGCGCTTCCCGCCAGAAATTCCACTTCTAAAAAATATCAATAAACATTAATAATCCTTAATAGTATTCACTATTAAGGATTGTTAATATGAGCAAAAACTGCTCACAAACCTGATTTTTCCTTAAAAATCATCGAGAAACTGACTAAGGCGACTGATTACGGGGTCAACCTCTTGAGGAGGAGTAGCAACAGTATAAGAAGTATTATTTACTACTTCTAATTGACTTGGAGACGGAATGAACGATCGATCGTTGACTATGAGCGCCAGTTGTGCAACTTGTTGAGAAAGTTGCAGTAGATGATGTTCCATCGCCTCCAAACGATTAGATCCCTTGGCAAAAAAACGTTCCTCAAGTCCAGCCACTTGACGTTGCAGTTCACCGATTTGTTGATCAATCGGTGTGTTTACTGCTGTTTGTGGAGCAGGTTGTACAGATTCCGGTACACATAAAGATTGCCACAAGGCTTCTTTACAGAGGTCGCTGAAAGTCTTGTCTGGTTGTTTTTCCAAATAACTTTCTACTTGCGCTAACAAGCTTTCATCAGCAAGCTCTGGGTTGAACGTGACGGATTTAACTACCTTTTTTGACCATTGGAACATCAGCTTTATGCCCTAGCAGCGCGATTGGAGGATAATTGTGCCTCTCCATAAATATACTGCCCCAAAGCATTCGCCTGACGGGAAGGTGCTGCTAAATGAGCATTAATCTTTGCTTCCTTGAGCAGACGTTGAACGTCGTCCCAGAAGAACTCACCACCCCCGCCAGTAAGAATCACATCGGTGACGCGTTCTGGCAACCAGGCTAGCACACGGCTACAGATTTCGCGAGAAAACATCTCCGTAAGGTTAGGAAGAAAATCGTCTAGGTTGGTGGGCTTGCTAGCGCCTTTAGGACGATAAAAGCGTTCACCTCTGGGTTTGTTCACAGCGGAAATCAACGCTAGAGATTGACTATCTGCTCCCTCGATTTCGGCGGACACCAATTCATAAAACTTATTCATCCCGAAGTCTTCGCTCTTAGAAGCACCTCTGGCAAAACGGAAGTTATCTACCATCAAAAGATCGACGGTTTGATGGCCAATATCGACGATCGCCACCGATATTTTTGTAAAATCGGGACTACCAGGGTTTTTCTTGGGTTGAGCTTCAGACCATAACAGGCTACCGTAGCCTTCTGGCATGACCCATACCTTACTGACGTTCAGCGACACAGATTCGCCTCGGAAGTTCAACACGTGAGGGCCACCTACTTGGCTAATCAATTGTGCTTTTTCTTTTTCAAATTGCTCTAAAGAAAGAAAAGGCAGACCAAGTACAACTGAGATATCGTCTCTGAGTTTGAAGTAGCCAGCACTTGCTAAAACTTTTACCAGTGCGGCTTCTACCTTAGATTGTCCGACTCCTAAATTCGCCCCAAAATCGGCTGCTAGTTGACCAACAGCATATCCATTTCCTTGATACTCCAGCCACAAATCCATTAAGGGGTCAGTAGCCCTGGCTTCAAAAACACCACCGCGTACTTGTTCGATTGACATCTGCTTGACGTTGGCAGGTACGAACACCACACTGCCTGGTTCGCGACTCACACAAGTTTTTGTGGAAGTTCTGCCTAAATCAACACTGAGAATGGTTTTCCCAGAACCTCCGACTGGCTTGATACTGGAAGGAGGATTATTATTAACAGCATTTATGGGAGTCGATGCTAACGGCTGCCTATTCATGGGTATAGCAGCACTATTCATAGGGTTAGCGGCGGAAGGTTGGTCTGTCATGAAAGCTCCTAGTTCAAACTTAACTGTAAAAAGTTGTCATGCTCATCTTACAAAAATGCGAGCAACCAGAAATTCTAGGTTGCGTCAAGTGTAGCTAGAAATACGCCAAAAATTAATTCTGGCGATACCTCTGGTAAGCTCTGCCAACGCACATCTAGTATTATTTGGCATAGTGTAGGCGAATTTTGGCCAGATGTAACCCCTGCTTTCACTGCTTTCAAACCAAAAGCGTCCTTGTTTCATCTTCTAGTGCGTCTAGTGCGTCTTAACTGGCGCTTGAATATCCAGAAAACAAATGCTAGAACCAAACCGCCAAGTACGATTTTAGATACAGGAGCAAGGTACTTGTCCACAAGTTCATACTGACTACCCAATATGTATCCTGAGTATGTTAACAAACCCACCCAAGCAGCGCTACCTAATGTTGTGTAAAACAAAAATGGTAGCAAAGGCATATTGGTAATACCTGCGGGAACAGAAATCAAGGTGCGGATTCCTGGCACAAGACGACCAATTAATACTGCTGTTTTACCTTGTTGGTCAAACCACTCTTTGGCCTTGGTAATATCTTTACTGGATATAGCCAGCCATTTGCCATACTTGTCAGCCCAAGCTTTCAAACGGATTTCACCCAAAAACTTACCCGGATAGTACCAAATAAGTGCGCCCAATACAGAACCCAAAAGTCCTGCGAAAAATACACCAATAATATTTAGCTTTGCCCCTCCTGGTTGATATGGACTGGCTGTAAATCCAGCCAGTGGCATAATCAATTCTGAAGGAATGGGGGGAAAAAGGTTCTCTAAAAACATTAGTAGGGCGATTCCCCAATAGCCAAAATAATTGATAGTATTAGTTATCCATTCAAGCATTGAGTCAATTCCTGAAATTGCTGGACTAGTCTTGGAGCTAAATTCAGCTTTAGCTTTTTTAAAGGGTAATTATTCCTGCTTGCTAGAGTCAAGGTAATTTGGCTGCACTAAAAATTGGCATCACAACTGAAAAACAAAGTCAGACAATTGGAAGCTAGGTGTCTGTTTCATTAATGTTGAGAGTTATACAGCAGTTTTCTTTTGCATGAGGCACAAAGTCACTGGTTTTGAGGCAGGAGGCAGGAGGCAGAAGAATAATTTGATTTGTGAATCCTTGGTTCTGTACCTCATTTAGTTGCAAAGCGCTGTAAAAGTTCGTAAGTACCTTTAGCCATTAAGATTGAGCGATAAATCGCTCACTACGAACCTCACAAAATTAATCAAACGAACCAGTAGGTTTTGTTTTCTAATTTTTTAGATCCCCCTTAGCCTGCTTTTTTAAAAGGACTAAGAAGGATCTAAAGATTTTATGGCAAAATTAAAAACATATTCTAGGTTTTCTGCTGAAGTTGGGGCTGTGAGGTAGTACGGAGAGAGAAGGGAGAAAATTTCACCTTCCTTGTCCCCCTGATCCCCCTGATCCCCTCTTCTTCTAGACTGTGGGGGTCAAAGATTGTACCCTTGGTTCCGATTGCCAGTCTAAGGGATTCCAAACTCGATCTTCCAGAGCCATCTGCTCAATTAAACTTGCAAGTCTCAGGGCTTTGAGAGCTTGTTCGCCACCTACTGAAGGTTGATTGCCACCGTGTACGCAGTTGACAAAATGTTCTAATTCTGCACTCAGTGGTTGAATATTGCTGGTGTAAACTTTTTCAATTACACCATCTTGTCTGTAAAGTACTTGTCGGTGGTCGGTGAGAGAATTGGCAGCCGTTTGTCGGTGAATCAAAATTTCATTCTTGAGAAAATCTGCCTCAGTAAATGAATTTTTGCAATGGGCGACAATCCGACGAATTTTGCGGTGAGTGACTTTACTAGCAGTCAGAGTAGCAACAATACCATTGGCAAACCCCAAAGTGGCGGTTACGTAATCTAAATAACCAGAGTCTAGGGAGCGAGTACCGCTAGCAGTCAATTTTGTGACTGGGGAAGCAGCTAATTCCAAAAGTAGGTCGATGTCATGGATCATTAAATCCAGCACAACTGAAACATCGTTTGCCCGATCTGAGTAAGGACTCATTCTGTGGGCTTCTAGCGCCAGTAATTCCTCTGTTTTTAGAACTTGGCTCAGTTCTTTAAAAGCTGGGTTAAAACGCTCAATATGACCTACTTGCAGGATACACCCAGACTCAGCTGCGGCATTTACTAAAGACTCTGCCTCAGAAATACTGGCTGCGATCGGTTTTTCAATTAAAACATGAATTCCCGCTAACAGACAGTTGATGCCCACGGCATAGTGCAGACGGGTGGGAACAGCTACACAAACTGCTTCCACAAGGGGTAGCAGATCGCAGTAATCTTCAAAAAAACGCACCTTGTACTTGCTGGCAGTTTCTAATCCTCGCTCGACGTTAATATCTGCCACTCCGACTAGTTCAACATCTTTCATTGAACTCAGCACGCGAGCGTGGTGTTGTCCCATGTTACCCACTCCAATCACGCCTATGCGGATTGGTCGTGGCTGGTTGCGCTGTGTATATGGATTCGGTTCTGCCACTGACATGCTATTTTGCACTATTATTCTCTCCTCAACCACCAAATTTAGAGACGCTACGGCCGTTGGCGTTTATACTCGAAAGCCGGTTACGATCCGTCTAAAACCATCCAGATGGTAACATAGAGCCTATGTTTATGAAGAATTTCAAAGTTTGCGATCGGTTCCCGTAATCTAAATATCTTTTGTATAGATATTTCGAGTTTGCTTTGGATTTTGCACTTTCTACAAAAATATATGTATTTTTATTAACTTTAAACCTTTTAGTAAGACCTAAGTATAAATTCTCCTTGGCATCGCTTTCTGGCGTCTTGTTAAGGTTTGATGCAGTGATTTGAAATCCAAAATTTGTAACCGAGATGAAAGCTGTAATTTTGTTATCTGGGGGATTGGACTCTTCCACAATTCTGTATAAAGCTCAAGCTGATGGCTGTGAATGTCATGCTATTTCCTTTGATTACCAGCAGCGACATCTACGAGAGTTACAGTCAGCGCTCAGTGTCGCTCAAAAAGCTGCGATCGCAAAACATCAGGTAGTTAACTTTGACTTACGACAATGGGGCGGTTCGGCCCTTACTGATAATGCCATTGATTTACCCCAGGAGCGATCGCTGGATGAAATGTCTCAAAATATTCCTGTCACATACGTTCCGGCTCGTAATACCATCTTTTTAAGCTTTGCTCTTGGTTTTGCCGAAGCGATCGCAGCAGAACGTGTCTATATCGGCGTTAATGCCCTAGATTACTCAGGATATCCTGATTGTCGCCCCGACTATATCCAAGCAATGCAGGAAGTTTTTCGCCTGGGAACTAAACAAGGGCGTGAGGGACAACCAATTAAGATTGTTGCACCCCTAATCAACTTGAAAAAAACCGAAATCATCCAACTGGGGAACCAATTGGGAGTTCCTTGGGAACTAACTTGGTCTTGCTATGCAGGTGGAGATGTCGCCTGTGGTGTGTGTGATTCTTGTCGCTTGCGGCTAGCAGCTTTTGCCGAATTGGGACTTGTCGATCCTGTGGCGTATGCTTCTTGAAGTGTTAGGAGTTAGGAGTGAGGAGTGAGGAGTGAGGAGTTAGGAGTTAGGAGTTAGGAGTTAGGAGTTAGGAGTTAGGAGTTAGGAGT
>NZ_CAWUDN010000106.1:0-28543 GCF_963920915.1 Nostoc sp. PCC 9305 | reverse complement strand
AAACTGGTTTGCTAGTTGCTGCTACTGTACCTCATAACAGCCGTAGATGCTGTATTAGTTGGGATAACTATAATGAATCAGCAGATTTAAAAGCACAAGTCGAAGCCTATAAAAATTACACTGGCTATTATCCAGAATCCGTTCATGTTGATAAAATTTATCGAACGAAAGAAAATCGAGCTTGGTGTAAAGAAATGACAAGTGTTTTGAGAATTTTGTAGTACGTTGTATTTTTGATGGGCAAAGGTTACTCAGTCAAACCAAAGTTGTAAAGAAATTTGAAGTTTAACGAAAAACTTTTAAAAATCTCTAGACTCTCCAGCCGGCTAGAGAGTCTAGGATGAATTCAAGGCGACTCTCTTTCCAGTTATTTCTGATGGGTGAGGGATACGTCTCAGTCATCCATCTCGATCTGGCTAAGTAGTTCATTATTATCCCGTAAATCTATGACTCTCCAACTCACAGTTCCCAATATGGCTTGTTCTGCTTGTGCAAGTACCATTACCAAAACACTTCAGGCAGTCGATGCCAATGCTAGCGTTCAGGCCGATCCAACAACCAAGCTTGTAAGTGTTGAAACTCAAGCATCAGAAACAGCAATTAAGGAAGCGTTGGCTGCTGCGGGTTATCCAGTTGCTTAATTTTTAGCAAGACAGGCAGGAGACAGGAGGGAGAAGGAATAATGCTCTGGAGCCTCCTGCCGCGTTAAGTCCCTAATCAAAATTTATGATTTGGTGGCTTGCAATTAGATGAAGTTGAGAGCAACAGACAATATTCCTGCCTCCTGCCTTCTTCACGCTCCTCTCACACTAATCACAGGGGTTCATCTAGTTATGGATACTCTCACACTCAAACTTCGAGGCATGAGTTGTGCCGCTTGCGCCAACAACATCGAAAAGGCAATTCGCTCTGTTTCTGGGGTAATTGACTGCAACGTTAATTTTGGAGCAGAGCAAGCTACTATCAAATACGATCGTTCTCTAGCGAATTTAGAGAAAATCCAAGGTGCGATCGCAGCTGCGGGATACTCTTCCTACTCACTCCAGGAAGAATTGCTCTCCGAAGAAGATGATGCAGAGATTGCAAGTAGGCAAGCATTACAACGCCAACTCTCCCTCAAGGTAACGGTGGGAGGTGTAATCAGCATTTTCCTATTTTTGGGGTCGTTGCCCATGATGACTGGGCTAAATTTACCCTTGATTCCAAGTTTCCTGCAAAATCCTTGGATACAATTACTGCTGACAACACCCGTCGTGTTCTGGTGTGGTGGATCTTTTTACCGCAATGGCTGGAAATCCCTCAAGCGCCATACGGCGACGATGGACACGCTGATTGCTTTGGGTACAAGTGCAGCCTATCTATATTCTTTGTTTGTCACTGTTTTCCCAAAATTTTTTATTGCTCAGGGCTTGATACCTCATATTTATTATGAAGTTGCCGCCATTGTCATTACCTTAATTTTGTTGGGGCGGTTGTTGGAAAATCGTGCCAGGGGACAAACTTCTGAAGCTATCCGCAAACTCATCGGATTGCAAGCTAGAGATGCCAGAGTCATTCGCGATGGTAGAGAAATTGATGTTCCCATCGCCGAAGTCAGAATCAACGATGTAATTTTAGTGCGTCCTGGCGAAAAGATTCCAGTAGATGGCGAAGTGATTACAGGCGCTTCGACGGTAGATGAAGCGATGGTGACGGGTGAAAGTTTGCCAGTCAAAAAGCAGCCGGGAGATGAGGTGATTGGGGCAACGATTAACGGTGCGGGTGCATTTCAGTTTCGGGTGACACGAATCGGAAATGATACGTTTTTGGCTCAAATCGTCAAACTAGTGCAACAAGCGCAAGGTTCTAAAGCACCAATTCAGCGCTTGGCAGATCGGGTGACTGGATGGTTTGTACCGGCTGTGATTGCCGTTGCGATCGCCACTTTCATCATTTGGTTTAATTTCACGGGCAACCTCACCCTCGCAACAATGACAACGGTGGGTGTACTGATTATCGCTTGTCCTTGTGCTTTGGGTTTAGCTACCCCCACTTCTGTAATGGTGGGGACGGGCAAAGGTGCAGAAAATGGCATTTTGATTAAAGGTGCTGACAGCTTAGAATTAGCACACAAAATTCAAACCATCGTTCTAGATAAAACCGGCACCTTGACTCAGGGGAAACCGACAGTTACAGACTTTGTAACTGTCAACGGCACAGCTAATGGTAATGAAATCAAGCTTTTGCAGTTAGCAGGAACGGTAGAACGCAATTCTGAACATCCTTTAGCTGAAGCGGTGGTGAAATACGCCCAGTCTCAAGAAGTGAGTTTAATAGATGCAAATAACTTTCAGGCTAATGCAGGTAGTGGTGTCCAAGCAGTTGTTTCAAATCAGCTTGTGCAAATTGGTACACAACGCTGGTTAACCGAACTTGGAATTAACACCATCACTCTCCAGCAATATAAAGATGCTTGGGAAGCGGTTGGTAAAACAGTCATTTTGATTGCTGTGGATGGCGAACTACAAGGAATAATGGGTATTGCCGATGCCCTAAAACCTTCATCAGCAGCAGTAGTGAAAGCTTTACAGAAGTTAGGTTTAGAAGTAGTAATGCTCACCGGAGATAATCGTAAAACTGCTGATGCGATCGCAAGACAAGTTGGCATCCAGCGAATCTTTGCCGAAGTGCGTCCAGATCAAAAGGCAGCGATTATCCAATCATTGCAAGGGGAGCAGAGGGGCAGAGGGGCAGAGGAGCAGAGGAGCAGAGGAGTAAGGGGAGAGAATTCTCGTAAATTCTCACTCAAAACTCAGCACTCAATTGTCGCAATGGTAGGTGATGGGATAAATGATGCTCCAGCCTTGGCACAGGCTGATGTGGGAATTGCTATTGGTACGGGAACAGATGTAGCGATCACAGCTAGCGATATCACCCTAATTTCTGGCGATTTGCAAGGAATTGTCACAGCAATTCAACTCAGCCGCGCCACCATCAACAATATCAAGCAAAATCTCTTCTTTGCCTTTATTTACAACGTTATTGGGATTCCCATTGCGGCGGGAATTTTGTTTCCCATCTTTGGTTGGTTACTCAATCCAATAATCGCTGGGGCGGCGATGGCTCTTTCTTCGCTCTCTGTTGTTAGCAATGCCCTCAGATTGCGTAACTTTCAACCAAAAACTATCTCATAATTGCAGGGTAATTTAGGAAATGTTCAGTCAAAAAATGCTTTGGGGAAGCCTTACAGCTTTAGTGCTGCTCGCTGGAACATCAGGTGTAACATTAGCAGAAACGCCAGCCCACTCATCAGAGCAAACCAGCCAATTTCAACGCATTGAGCAACCTTTGGGCTTGAAAGTTGGTGTTGCGATCGCAGGTTTAGCCTTAATTGGACTAGAGTTGTGGTGGTTTCTTCTCTATAAAAGTCCTGATTCCTGATTAGTGTCAGCCCTGAGAGGTGTTTTGAATAATCGGACAAATTGTCTTCTCATGATGGTCGCTGATATTCTTCCAGCCTGAAAGTAATCCCTTGATTTCAGAGCGCAAAGTTAACAGCTGATCGATTTGGCGATCGATCTGCAAGACTTTATCTTCAAGCTTTTCTTTGATTTCACCACAGGGAGTTTGCCCTTGGTCATAAACTTGAAGAATATTTCCAATCTCTTCTAGGCTAAGACCAAGATTTTGTGCCCTTTTAATGAATGCTAGGCGAGTTAGCACATCCAATGAAAACTGGCGAAAGCCTCCCTCTGTTCGCCTTAATGAATTGATTAAACCTAAACTCTCGTAATAACGAATTGTCCTGATGGGTATTCCAGTTAAATCTGTTACCTGACCAATTAAAAGCAGTTTTTTATCTTGAGTTAACATGGTAGATTTTCTCAACTCTTGTAATTATTATTACATATTTTGCTAAATACCAAGTGGTTTGAGAGTTAAGTGAAATATTAGTATTAGTGTTGGAACTTTTTATCTAATTAGAGATTTTACTAAGTTGTAAATTTTCAAATATCTATTCTAAATGGATATTTGGAATTTAGATGATATTAAAATGGCATAATTTTAACATTTTTTATAATATTTTTTCAAGATTTTACCTGATGATTTTTATCTATTTATTAGGTAGCTGTTTCTCATGGTACTGAAAGTAACTGTTTTTTTGAAGTTCCCATGTTACTTCTAGATCAACTGCTTCACTTCAAGTGAAACCATAAAAATGAATCTCAACTCGCAGACTTCTAGCTCAATCCGTAAACCTAAAATTTTCAATAATCCAGAGCGTTTTATTGAGGGATGGTATTGGGTAATACCCTCTCAAAATCTGCGGGTGGGTGAAGTAAAACCTGTCACGATTTTGGGTAGAGAATTAGCAATTTACCGTGGTAAAGACAAAAGAGTAGTTACCTTAGATGCCTACTGTCCACACATGGGCGCTCACCTTGCTGAAGGCAAAGTTGAGGGTAATGCACTACGTTGTTTTTTCCACCACTGGAAGTTTGATGCTGAGGGGATGTGTATTGATATCCCATGTTTAGATACGCCGCCTTCCCTAAAGTTACAAACTTGGCCGACTGCTGAAAAATATGGGATGATTTGGGTTTGGACTGGAGAAATACCCCAACAACCTCTACCTTTTGTTCCAGAGTTAGAACAAAAAGAGTGTGATGTTGCCATCCATTCCCACTTCTTGCTGAACTGTCATCCCAATGTGGTGATGATTAATGCGATTGATGCTCAACACCTCAATACAGTTCACAAATTGCCACTAGAAATTATTTTTGAAAGAGACGAACTAAATGAGAATGCGATTATCTTCCGTAATACTACACCTATCAAAGATAATTTCTTCTTGATTAAGCTCATCCGTCTTTTCTACAAAAATGTCATAACTTACAGTATTTGCTATTGGTACGGTAGCATTGGCATTGTGACAATTGGCCCTGATTTCTTCCATGTCCACATGATGGTTGCAGTTCGCCTCCACGAAGGGGGAAAAACTGAAGGTCAAGTTCTGTTGATGACTAAAAAACGTAAAGGAATTTTTGGTTGGCTATGCAATCGAGTTGTGCTATGGCTGACTAAGATTACAGCTAAGTACTTTCTCATGGGTGACATCAAGATTCTTCAAACAATTCAGTTTGATTTGAAAACTCCCATCAAAGCAGATTACTCAATTATGCAGTTTATTAACCATGTCGAAAAACAGCAATCCCTAATTTGGGGGACTTGGAAAGAAATGCGATCGCGCGATGTCGAGAGCAAGCCCAGGCGTGAGAGATGGGAAGATACAATGAGTAATGACTAACATCATGTCTATATGACCAAAATTTCGTCAGACTGCTTGACCAATTAAACCACACGGTATCATAACTATTGTCAACAATCTTTGCAAGAAATGAAGTGTTTGTAGGGGCGTATAGATGTACGCCTCTACCAATGTATGTCTAGCAGATATTTTGTGAAATAGTATAACAATTAATAAAGGTTAAAAGTTCAACAAAATTACTTTTAACTTTTAATCGATTTTTTACTCGACTAGTAGATAAATAAAAAGAAGTGGCAAAGCCACTTCCTAATTCCCAGGTAGAACCTAAGTTATGAGTATAACGATTACAAAAAATTGAAATAGTATAAACAAACACCAATTAACTGAATATCTCTATTTTCCTTGTTTCTAGGTGAGTAAATCCTGATTTATATGCACGAAATAACTGTATATTTACATAAGTCTCATGATTGCAATGCAGACTCAAGTTTCTCCAATTCATCGCTCAGATGTGCCAGTTTTGTCTCTTCATCAAGAAGTTGCTGTTCTAATTGAAACTTAACTGCCGTACCAGCCTCAATAGCTACAGCTTTTTTCATCTGCTTAAACTTCTCGCTGCGGATGTCAAACTCTGCCTGAAGTGCGTCTAGTTTTTGTTGCGATCGCCGTCGTTGTCCAGGAGTTAAGCTAGTAGAAACTGGACTAGTTTCCATAGTTCCTGCTTCACCAGATAAAAATTTACTTCCACCTGCGTAATAACAAAGGGGAAAATTATCGCCCAAATCCAGTACTTTATTTACAAATGGGTGCTGCGGTCCTGATGCTCTTTTTGGCACTTGGTCAAACAAGTAAACTAAAACATCAAGAATACGTGCATAGCCATCTTTATTTACCGCTGCTTTACCTTGCAAAGCTTCCAATAAGCAATCTGTGAAAGCACTGTAGGGTTGACCAGTGTAGGAATATTCGTCTTCTCGCGAAGAAGCAACCACAACTCGACCGCTTCCTGTTGCTAGCACATTTAACAGTTCCGGCGGTAAGGGTGATTTTATAAAGGCTTCCCCTGGTTCCTTCAAAGCTGGAACACCACCAGCATGACAGCAATCTAATAAAACTACGAGTTTACGCGCTGTAATCGCCTCAATCTTTTGGGTAAATTCTACACCTGAGATAGCTGTGTCTGCGCGTTGACTGGGGTCATAGCGGAATGGTACAAGGAAGTATTCATTGGTGCGTTGGATGCGTCCACCATGACCGGAGTAGTAAATGATGACAGTTGCATCAGAATTTTGATTTACCTGGGCGATGATTTGGTCAAAAGCTGTGAGGATATTTTGCCGAGTTGCAGAGGTTTCGGTTAGCAGTGTGACTTGTTCTGATAGATAGGCGGCGCGATCGCTATCAATCAGTATATCTTGTATAGCCGTTGCATCTTTGACTGTGACTGGTAAATCAGCACCTACGCCAATGAGTAATGCATAACCGTTGGTAAAAGTTTGGTTTGTCATGCGGTGGGTGATAAATGCGTAGCTCCTAGCTTGTCGTTAGACATCGCCTTTTATACTCTATAACTTGTGGAGAAGTGCGATCGCTTTCATTAGATATTTCACCATCGCTGCCATCCTTATCTTATTTACCACTGCCTTCCCTTACAAGGCTTCCAACAAACAATCTGTGAAAGCATTATATCGTTTGCGTTGTGCTTAAGGTTGAATCGGCACAAACTCATAGTTGTCAGTGCCAGGTATTTGTTGAACTTTGACTAAGAAGATGGCATTATTTGTGCGATCGCCTGATGGTGAAAACTGAATCTTTCCCGTTGCACCATCAACTGAAAAACTCGGACTATGCAACACCTTTTGTAATTCATTGCGTTTGTTGGTTCGTTGTAAACCTGCGATGATCGCCAAAGTTGCATCATAAGCCGTAGCTGTTCGCCAATTGACAGTTGCACCCCAAAGTTTTTGGGCTTTTTGCGGAAAGATGTTATTAGGAAATGCTGCGGGATACCAAGGTGCAGAGATTATCAGTCCGTTGATACCTCTGCCCTCCTTTAAGGTTTCGTTAGTGAAAAGTGTAGGACTACCAAATACAGTCAACTGCCCTTGATTAGATTGTGCCACCGCTAGACCTTGCTTTATTTTGTCTATATAAAGACCTAACACTAAGGCATTAGCACCGCTACGTATAGCTTGAGAAATGACAACACTAGGGTTAAAGTCACGGGCAGAAATATTGCACTCTGTAGAATTAATCTGACCGCCAGCAGCTTTTATCGCTTTAACAAACTCATCGTTAAACGACTGATTATCTATCCCTTGGTAATCAACACAGATAAGAAAATTGGTTTTACCCGCTATTTTAATGGCGTAATTAGAGACGCTATCTGCTATGGATTTAACACTAGGAGCAGTGCGGAAGATATAATTGCCAACCCTGTCAAGGTTTTGGGCATAACTGGTGGGAGAGATCATCACTAACCCGTATTTTTGATAGACTGGGGCTGCTGAGAGAGAAGCATTACTAGAGTTATGTCCTACGACAGCTAAGATGCTGGTATCTTTGCCAAACCGAGTGGCAAGCTGTGCAGATTCACTTGAATCATTATCATCATTAGCGATCGCTACCTCCAAAGCTTTGCCATTGATACCGCCACTGCTATTCACCTCATCTTGAGCTTGAGCCACACCGCGCAGTATCTCTTTTGCTACATTTGGATTTGTCCCAATAGGTACACTCACAGCAATTTTAAGCCGATCTCCTTTCTGACGAGCCTTAGCATTATTCAAGTAAATCAATGCTTCTGGGTCTGTGATGTTAGCTTTGCGATATGAATTTAACTTATCAACAACAAGCTGACAATTACCTTCTAAAAATGCTTTAACTCCAGCTTCTTTATCTGGGTTTGTATCTTGTTTTAATAAAATTTCTTCACCCAGGCTAATTCTGTCATTCAAACTATAGGTCTCTTTAGGACATAATGAGTTTTGTGGAAGTTGAGATGTATGAAATCGAAAAAGGTATATTCCTGTGCCTCCAATAAGCATTCCTAGAGCTAATATAGATAAAAATAATAGTGATGAAATTCTACTTCTTTTTAGCGCGTTTTTATGGTTAGCGACTTGCTCGAATAGCTCTGGAAGATTTGCTTTTATCTTATCGGGAATAGGTAAATCAACCCCGGCAACCCGTATTTTATTTTCTCCGTCTAAGATTTCGCTAATTTGATCTGTTGCAGCTTCCAAATTGCCACGGGCTAACTTTCCCATTCCGCGTGCATAACTGAGTAAAGGATCGAATTCAGCTAATGGTTGTGCAAATGTTTCTGTTAATGAGAAGATTCTTATCAGTTCTGCTTCATTATTAAAATCCAATTTATCAAATTCCAATGCCAATTCATGAGCTACCTTATTAGGCTGTGTGTATGCTAAAGCTGTCCACTGCTGGGTTAGAGCAAAATCTTGAATATCTGGATCTTTACTTTCAAGTTTTGGCCTTACATAGTCGAGTAAAAAGTTTGATAATTCATTAATCCGCTGTTGACCAAATTTTTTATCTTCCTGCAAACGACTCAACAACAGATTTCGTACTGTTAAATCCATCTCGTATAGTTCATATCCGACTTCATTACACAAGCTTGAAACCAGCAAATCTGCTACTGCTACCCAAGGGATACATAACACTTGGTCATCAATATCCCGTTGGAACTGAACCCATAGACGATACAACAAATCTGGTGTGAGTGCTAAGGGAAAAGCAGCATGATATGCTAAATACAGATGAGCTTTGCCGAGTTTTGCAAAAGACTCAATGCGTTGCTTCGCAATTTCTTCAAGTCTAATCTTGCTCATATTATTTGCCTCTCAAAGTTAGCAAAGCGTCCACGCAGTACAGCAATAGCATCTTGTAAACCTTGGTGGCTAAATTCAAACATGGGGACAAAATGGGCAATTTCTGCGGCTGTTGTACCAAGCCAACGCTTTCTTGGCATAGGATTAAGCCAAGCAACATAACGCACCCGTTGTTTTATTTGGGCAATAAATTGTTGAGTTAATTCGTAGCGTTCGTCGCTATATCTGCCACGAACAGCACCAGCATCACTAAAAATCAATACAGCAGTTCTATTTGAGCAAATATGGGTAACAATATTAGTGATTAATTCTGCTTGCTGATGATGGGGGTCGTGGTAAAGATATTCAATAGGGCAATTGTGAAAGTAGTAAATTCCAGATTTGCCCAAACGTCCGCCACGCAAGGCAGTTTCAGCCAACCGCCGTGATAGTGAGTGAAAAGGCACCATTGAACCATCTTGGTCAATCAGTAAGAGTAATTCTGATTTATTCACTCGACGCGGTATGAATACAGGTTCAAGCAATAAACCTTGGCATCCAATCTGGTGAATAGTTGCTGCCATATCTAACTCTATTTTTGGCCCTTCACGTACTGGGTGGCGCAAGTAACGCCAAATTTGTTTCATTTGTCGCTCGGTTACAGGCAAATACTCGCTAGTCAAAATGAGGCGGCTGGAAACAATTTCTTCATTTCTGCTGGTAGTTTCCAGCACTGCTTTGACTGCTTGTACCTCATCTTCTATGGTCTGGGTCAATTTTGCAGCCAGAGATGAATTAGTTGTAATGGGGGTTACTTGTGGAGAGGTACTTTCAGCAATGCGCTGTTGATTATTTCGCCTAACTAACCACCTAAAAATCATGGCTGTAACTAATAAAAAACTCCAAAAAAGCCAATCTGAATGGTTTGGATTTGGGCTTGGGTTTGAGTTCGGCTTTCGTGTTGTAGTTGGCTGGGCTGTCGGGTTTGTAGTTGGTTTTGTGGTTGGCAATAGTATTGGATCTTGAATTGGTGTTTGAATTGGTATTAGTGTTTGAATTAGTTTTGATGTTTGACTTGGTATTAGTGTTTGAATTAGTTCTGATGTTTGACTTGGTATTAGTTTTTCAATTGGCTTTTGTGAAAAGAATCCAGCACCCAAGCCAATAGTAACTCCTACAATTCCTAAAATCAGGTAGCGGATAATTGGGGAAATTTTATGTTGTTCGGATTGTGTATGCAATATTTCCGCAGTTGGCAATGCAGGGTCATTAGCTATTACCAGTTCAAAATAATCTTCAAATAGCTTCTTTTCTTGTGATGATTTAACCCACAAAATCTCACACAGACGTTTCAAAGCAGCTTGGTCATTAATTCCAAAGCCTGCTTGCATCGCTTGCAAAACTAACTGATACTCCTCTATGCCAAGTGGTAAGCCAGCATCGCACAGTTTGGTAAACAGTTCCAGCAGAGGCAAATCATTCACATCCACGGCTTTGTCTCAAATAACGTAAATGATCATCCCACCTTTTCAGCAACACGCCAGCATAAGGTATCTTGCCATCCAGTTTTGCTAGAGCTTCATCTTCAGGATAACGGCGCAGAACGCGAAACCAATCAATTAATTCGCTAGTGCTGACCTTTTTGCCAGCCTCCCCCTTGTCTTCTTGCATTTTCTCCCGCAGACGCCAGAAGCTATCTATGGCTTGCTTCACCAAAGCTTCGGGTGAAGTAGGAAACAGAGCATTAACAATTTCTATTAATCGCTCACGACTTGGAAATTCCACATAGTGAAACAAACATCGACGCAAGAAGGCATCCGGTAAATCCTTCTCATCATTACTGGTGATTAAAACAATTGGTGCTGCTTTGGCCTCAATTTCTTGTCCTGTTTCCTCCACAGTGAATCGTTTTTGGTCTAATTCCAATAGCAAATCATTAGGAAAATCAATATCAGCTTTATCAATTTCATCAATTAACACTACCCTGCGCTGCTGTTGCTGAAATGCTCGTCCTAATGGCCCCCAGCGTACATAGCTAGTCGGGTCATCAATTCGCAGAATTTGTTCTGGTGTTAGGCGATTGGAGGTTGCAAGTTGGGCATCACGCAACCGTCCCACGGCATCGTAAATATACAAACCATCCCGCGCTCGACTAGTGGATTTAACATACCAAGCTTCTAATTTCAAATCTAGCTCGTAGGCAACTGCACTTGCCAGTAAAGTCTTCCCACATCCTGGTTCTCCCTTCAGTAGTAAGGGGCGTTCTAAGTAAATCGCCAAATTCACCGCTTCTACCAGTTCGGGGTTAGGAAAATAGGGATATAAAAGCTGTCCGTTCACGCCTCTTTCTCCTAACTGTGGCTGAACTTTACCTGTATATTCCAAAAGTTTTCCACCTACGGCTTGAACCATATTTGCTCCCATTCACAATTAGACAAGCGACAAATTTCTTGTAAGGCGGGTTCTGGAATGCCATTCTCACTTTTTTGAAGTATGTCACGTACTGCTTCATCTACCTCTACCTCTGTTGCGAAGTCGATTAACAGTTCCTCGGCTTCATACTTTATCCAAGTAACTAGCTCATTTTCGGAAAATTCGGTAATCATAGGTAGCTTAATAGGGGTATCCGGTTCCCAATCTGGGTTGAGTTGCTCTGCAAAAGAAATATTCCAACTGCCCACACAGCCCTCATTGTCAACCAAAAACATGAATAGCTGGAATTGATTGGTTTGTCTAGTAGTCTCCCTAGCTTTAGTCACCAATGGAAACCAGAACTTAAGGATCATTTCTTGCAAAAAAGCTTCAGACAGGTGATTCACATTGTCAAAAATCAGCAAGATGGTTTGAGTTCGCGACCATTTATACACTCTTTCTATAATTTCTGAGTTTGAGCTTCCCCAACCAAGACCGACCCCATAGCTAAGTTCACGCCATAGTGCAGCAACATCACTTCTACGGGCAATGCGGGTAAGGTTAATCACCACTCTCTTAGCGTTAACGTTATTGCTAACATACTTTGACACCAACCGATTCAATAACCAGCCTTGTCCATACCACAGTGAGCCATGAATCAGGAAAGCTGCTACAGAATGAGCTTTAATAAATTGTCGGAATGCTCCCGTCTGAGTTTGATATCCCAATTTCAATAAAGCACGATACACCCTTCCACTAGATAAAGCTTGTTCTAGTGCATCAAGCTGTTGAGTGAGTTCGTTGAGTTGTGTTTCTGTTTGTTCAATTTCCTTTTCGAGCTGGAAACGAGTGGCAGTGCTTGCCTAGATTGCACAAGCACACCGTAGTTTTTTTTCCTTCTCTATCAGTAAGTTACGCTGCTGTTCTAATGCTTGGCGTCTACGCTCTAAGTACTGTTCATCGGACATTCAATTACTTTTTTAGTGAATAATCTTTACTCAAAAGGAGTAGCCAGAATGTTGATGTAGCAATCTGAGCGATCGCCTTTTGTTTCAATAGCTGAAACATCATTCTGACGATAGATATAACTTATGTAGTTTCTTATAAAAGTAATTTACCACTTCCAGACCTAGTATAAAAATCTGGTTTAGATAGTCCGCTTTTGCATAAGCCAGCAAATTAGATGTTTAGCAGCCAATCATTGCTCACTAGGATTCAATACAACGATAATTTCTGCTAGCCTAATTCCCAAAGGTTTCCAGTGGGGATTGGTGGAGGAAAAAGTACTATCTCCTAACACTGATCGGTAGTCATTGGGGAACTTTTCATAAGCATTGGAAGCAGCGTTTACTCGTAAAATGAGTTTGCCTTGATAACGGGATAATTTACTACTATCCAACAAGATAGTACCGCCGTAATCCCACTCCAATCCATAGAGTTTAAAGTTACCTAACTTCTTGCGTAATTCGCTTAATGGGGTTCCAATACCAATACCTTCGCGGGTTCTCCAAGCTGAACCCAAGTTACGCACATCTAAAGGTTTGGTACGAGTATTATCACTCCAAACTACTAGCAGTGATCGCCCCTGATTTAGATTTAACTGAGTAGCTGCAAAAGTACCTATTCCTTCAGCACCAGAGATAGTTTTATCAACGAGGCGGGATGCACCAAACAGTTTGACTAAATCCTGCTTGGTGGTTTTGCGTGTGATTGGCCCCACTCGTTCCCCAGGAATAATTAAGGTATCTTTTAAGGGTTGCGATTTAGCAACAGTAATTGGGTGATTGATTTTCTGGGGTAGTGCAAAGGCTGGGTTTGCCGAATAGTTTAGCAGTAAAGCTAAAGTAGCTGTAGCAATGCCTTTGATTGATGAATTCATGGGTTCCATTTGGGGTAGCAGAATATGAGTGAAAAGTACTCATAGTTTAACTACTACAATTTCCCAATTATAGATTCCCGATTTTTTAAAACTTTTATTTCATCGCTCTAGTTGCGTTTAAAATTGCTAGCATTGCTACTCCTACATCAGCAAAAACAGCTTCCCACATTGTTGCTATCCCGAAAATACCCAATCCAATAAATACACCTTTAATTGCTAACGCAAACCCAATATTTTGCCAAACAATTTTGCGAGTTTTTCTGGCGATTTGGATTGCTTCTGCCACTTTCGATGGTGCATCTGTCACGATTACAATATCGGCAGTTTCGATCGCTGCATCTGAGCCTAATCCACCCATTGCCATACCAACATCTGCTCTAGCAATCACTGGCGCATCATTAATTCCATCCCCAACAAAGGCAACTTTACCATGCTTGCCAGCGGTGCTGAGTAACTTCTCAATGGCATTAACTTTTTCTTCGGGTAATAATTCTGCTTCATAGGTATCTATGCCTAGCTGTTCAGCAATGTGGGAAGCGATCGCTTGATTATCTCCTGTCAACATTACTGTTCTCTCTACACCCATGCGCTTGAGTGCTTGAATAGCAAGTCTTGCATCTTCTTTGAGTTCATCAGCAATGACAATATAGCCAGCGTAAATATTATCTACTGCTAGATGAATCACTGTTCCTTCTAACTGGCAATTATCGTGAGAAATCTTCTCTCTATGTAATAGGCGATCGCTTCCTGCTATCACTACCCTATTTTCAATTTTGGCTCGAATTCCATAACCTGCTATTTCTTCATAATCTCCGATCTCAAATTCATCAATTTTTCCACCATAAGCCTTGCAGATAGATTGAGCGATGGGATGATTTGAGTGCGATTCTACTTTGGCAGCTAATAGCAGCAGTTCTTGTTCATTCCAGCCATTTAATGGGACTATTTCTACTACTTTGAATACCCCTTTGGTTAACGTTCCAGTTTTATCAAAAACAACTGTATTAACTGCATTTAAAGTATCTAAAAAAGTAGAGCCTTTAACCAAAATACCACGTTTAGCTGCACCTCCTACACCTCCAAAGTAACCTAATGGAATACTAATAACGAGTCCACATGGACAGGAGATAACTAGTAAAATTAAGGCACGATAAACCCATTCAGAAGAAGTCGCACCCGAAATGAATAAAGGAGGTAATATTGCAACTGCTAGAGATGTAAAAACTACGATTGGTGTATAATATCGGGCAAATTTAGTAATAAACTTTTCTGTTGCTGCTTTTTTACTTTTGGCATTTTGCACCAAGTCTAAAATCTTGGCGATGGAAGATTCATCAAATAGTTTTGTGACTCTAATAACGAGCGCACCTATTTTATTGATCGTCCCAGCAAAAACTGTTTCTCCAATTCTTACCGTTCGCGGTACAGATTCTCCAGTTAATGCAGATGTATCAACTTGCGAATTACCATCTATAATTTCGCCATCTAAGGGAATCTTTTCTCCTGGCTTGACAACGATAATATCGCCAATATTTACTGTTTCTGGCGATACTTTCTTCAGTTCTCCTTCTATTTGGATATTTGCATAGTCCGGGCGGATTTCCAATAATGATTTGATCGAATTACGGGAACGACTGACGGCAATATCTTGAAACAATTCTCCAATTTTATAAAATAACATGACCCCGACAGCTTCAGGTAATTTATGAATTGCGATCGCTCCTAATGTTGCTACCGTCATTAAAAAGGTTTCATCAAATATTCTACCTCTAACTATATTGCGTCCAGCAGTTTTTAAAACACTCCATCCACTTAATAAATAAGCAGGAATGAAAAGCAGATATTCTCCTATTGAGTAGAATGTATTGTGTAATTGATTTTCAAAAATTACACCAGGCGCATATAAACTTAAAATTGCTACTAAAGGCAATATCTCATTTTTGAGATTGAATTCTCCCCCGTGTTCGTGATTGTGGTCATGGTTATGATTCTCATCATGATTATGAACATGGTTATGATTCTCGTGATGGTCATGTTCACAACTGTAACAATCTGAAGATTCTGAATGTACTTTATGCTTCATTTTTTCTATGTAGGCTAGTAAATTAATTGAGATATGAGCCTTTTTTTTAATGTAATGAAAAAAAGAAGTTTTTACAAGTTAATATTTTAAGAACGAGAATCTATCTCAAATTTATTGCTAAATACATACACTATCTTTTGGTTAAAATTAAGATTTATAATCTTGTAAAGATAGCCATAGCGGCTTTCAATTGTATAGAATTATGATCGGATATACTTTTTGTTGGTAGTGAGTAATTTATTGCTCTGTATAAGAATTTAAACGGCTAGAGCCGCTAATTACTAGCTCTAATTGAATTAAGCTCTTATACTTACATCAAGCAAATAATAACCGTCTTGGAATATACAGCAGATTTAAATTTGCTGAATTACATAACGTTGCGTCTAAAAGCTATACATCAAGCCTGTTTGATTGCTGAATTATAATGTAGTAAATAATTTCTGGTCGAGCTGGTGTAGAGATGGAACTTTCTTAGGTAACAAGTGTCTATCTAGCTATTCTCAGGGAAAATTCACTTGAAGTTTGAAAGTTAATCGAATACCCTAATCTAGTAGACAATTTTCTCAAGGAAATCTATGAACAAAAAAATTCTTCTGAATTTGCTTTCCAGTTCCTCAATTTTTGTGTCGATGATGTCTACGCTGGTGGCATTTCATCCTGCCCATGCTAGTGGTAGCATTACACAGAGATTACTGCACACACAAGATGGTCGTACCTGTATCACTAACCCACATGGTGGACAAGATTTTGTATGCATTCGAGATTCGGAGAGAAAACGTCCGTATACCTCTAAAAGTGCCTCCACAATTGTCACATCAGTATCAGATCGGAACGTTGCAATGTTGAACTTTACTGAAGAGGAAAGTGACGCTGCAATTAGGGTATTTGGCTGCGACTGTCCATTATGTATAAATTCTTTGCGTCAGTTGCAGGGTACTGGAAACTTGGTGTACTAAGATTGAATAGCGCTGATAGCGACTATAACTTTTGTTAGATACACGCGATCAACACGCATAAAAAATATACGAAACCAAAAAAGCATTTTTAACTACGTACCACTACTATTATTTGGCCAAATGTAAATTAATTATTGGGGCGATTTGTAGGGGCAACTCATGGATTGCCCCTACAGCGTCTTTTATGTAAGTGCTGAGAGAAAAAGACGCACGGAAATTGCCACTTCCTATTTATTCAACCACCTCATTCACAGGGAATCTATCAATCAACTGCATCGCCCGATAGGCATTACGCAAGAAAGAGTCTGGCAAATGGGGAATGTGGGGTATCTGCGACAATAAATCCAAAGTTCGGCGTAAAATTCTCACTACATCGCCTTCATCCAAGGTAGTGTTCTCGCAGAGTTCAATCCACTCCATTCCCAGCGCCCATTGTTCGACTATGGCAATTAACTCAAATTCCAACCATATCGGCAGCGCTACGTTATAGCGCCGTTGTCGTTGGAACATTTGGTGGCGAATTCCCCGCAATTTTTTCAAGGCTTCTGCCACTTCATTACTAAGGTCAAAATTAACCTTGCTATCTGGACGGGGCGTTTCCATCACCAAAGCCGCTGCTGCTGCTGCTAAATGATGCGGATCTAAATTGTCCAATTCACCGCTAGCGAATACTAAGCCCAGCCACAATTCATTTTCCCCTCGAATGGCGGCAGCGATTTGCCCTAATCGTGTGGGGACTAAGTTATCCAAAGCGTCAAAATGTTGCAGAATGGCGATTAAATTGAGAAATTCTTCCCAATGACGTTGTGACTGTTGCTCTACTTGCCCTTGCAACTGTTCGAGTTCGGCTTCTAGTTCGACATAGCGGGCCCGGCGTTTAAAAAGCGTTGCAGCATTGCCTGATTGATGTAGGGGATGAGCTTCTAATTGCTCTTGAACAGCGGTAACGTGACTGAGTTGTTCTGCTACTTCTGGTGCTAGATGCAAAGATTCTATCGGATTGGGAATACGCACAGCGATCGCAAAGCTTTCTTCGTTACCACGGCGCGATTGTCCTGGCTTCAAAGGCATCTCTGGCGGTGGTAATACATCAGGCGGCACTTCAATTCGCGGCAGTTCGGCATACAAATCGACTACATCCCCTGTAGTTCCCACATACCAGCGGTTATCGTGCCCCAAGCATACCAAGTAAGGAGCTTGACCAGAACCAGGTGATTTTCCCACTAAAACTGCCGTTACCGGGGAAGACACCATGATATTTTTGCCCTTGAGACTCAACAGAGTTCCTGACACTGCAAAGCCCAACATCATCACCAATTCCTCTTGGCGGTTTTCCTGTGCTTGCTCTTGCAAGGTTTTCAATATCTGGCGTTCCACCTTCAGGCGTTGCCGCAATTTTTCATAAACAGCCAGTTCATTTTCATTAACCGCGGCGATTTGCTCATGAAGTTGAGCTAATTGGGTTTGCAATTCGGCAATCTCATCGTATTCTGGCCGTAAATGCAAGGTCGCCATGTACTGCCCAAAACTGCGCTCTATCAGTTCCCTAGTTTGTTCTAGGGTATGGGTTTGCAGCAAGTTGAGTACCATGCCATAACTGGGCGTAAACTGGCTTACTAGAGGGTCTGGCTTGGATGTTCCCAAATAGGCGGCTTCTTTGGCTCCTTCAAAGGGAGTTTGGACTGTCACTACATGACCTTGTTTATCCATCCCCCGGCGGCCTGCTCGTCCCGCCATTTGCAAAAATTCGGAAGCGTTTAACAGGCGGTGTCCAGTGTCGGTACGCTTGGAAAGTGTAGAAATTACCGTTGTCCGGGCGGGCATATTAATTCCCGCTGCTAGTGTCTCGGTGGCGAATACGACTTTAATCAGCCCTTGCTGAAATAGTTCTTCTACCAGTGCTTTCCAAGCAGGTAAAATCCCCGCGTGGTGAGCAGCAATTCCTCGGTACAGGGGTGCAATTTGGCCAGAACGCCCTGCTTCGGGATTACGGGCTAAAAAGTCATCAATCTGTTCGCGTAAAATTTGGGACTCTTCACTATTTACCAGCCATAAATCTCCCACTTCCGCCACTGCTTTATCACATCCCCGGCGGCTGAAGATAAAGTAAATTGCTGGTAGCATATCCCGTTGTTCTAACTGGCTCAAGGTATAAATTATACCCGGAGCTTCAGGTCTACCATTTCTTCCCCTATCCCTTTCTCCCCCTTTGCCCTTTTTCTTCTGAAGTCGGGGGTTAATTTTGGTTTTGCTATCATTTAGCAGGGGGAATAAACCTTTAGGATTGCAAAAGTGAAATTCTAAGGGGACTGGGCGAAAATCGGAGTAAATCAGATCAGTTGGGCCGTGAACGCGATTTAGCCAGTCAGTGAGTTGATCGCTATTGGCAACCGTTGCTGAGAGGGCTGCCAGTTGCACTTCACGGGGACAATAGATGATTGATTCTTCCCAAACAGTACCGCGCTGGCGATCGTTCATGTAGTGGCACTCATCAAGTATCACCGCTTCAACGTCTACTAATGAGATGCCAATTTGCCCAATGGGTGTGCCATAGAGCATATTTCGGAAAATTTCTGTGGTCATCACCAAAATCGGTGCATCTCTGTTAATGGAAGCATCTCCAGTTAACAGCCCGACTCGATCGAACCCGAATTTCTCTCGAAAGTCACGTAATTTTTGATTCGACAGCGCCTTCAGGGGAGTAGTATAAAATACGCGTTTTCCTCGCGCTAGGGCGCGATAAATGGCGTATTCCCCAACTAATGTTTTGCCCGAACCTGTGGGGGCACATACGACTACGGAGCGTCCAGCGTTCAGGGACGCGATCGCTTCTTTTTGAAACTGATCCAGTTCAAAGGGAAATATAAACCCTAAGTCAAGTTCTGGAGACGGTGCAGGATAATTCACTCAATCACATTTGCAACCAGATTGTTTACTATACTAACGAGTCTTTTGTCAACTTCGTTAGGTTATGAGTTATGAGTTTTAACTCATAACTCATAACTCATAACTTTATTTTCCCAGCTCTTGCGATCGCTCTGTGGCAGCTTTGACTGCTTCAATTAAAGCGGAACGAAATCCTGCCTGTTCTAGCTTGGCAATCCCCGCAATGGTTGTACCGCCGGGGCTGGTAACACGATCTTTGAGTTCTGCTGGGTGCATTTTGGTTTCCTGCAACAGTTTCGCTGTTCCCAGTACGGTTTGCAAGGCTAGTTGATTGGCAATTACTCTAGGTAAACCTGCGGCGACTCCACCATCTGCAAGTGCTTCTACCATGAGCGCCACGTAAGCGGGGCCGCTACCAGATAGCCCTGTGACTGCATCCATCAGCGCTTCTGAAACTTCTACGACTTCACCCACAGCAGAAAAAACTTGCTGTGCTATTTGGTAATGCTTGGCATTGGTATATGCACCTAAACAAATCGCGGTAACTCCTGCTCCCACTGTTGCCGGGGTGTTGGGCATTGCTCTAATCACTGGCAATTGCACAAATGCAGCTTCTAGCTGACTTAAGGGCACACCCGCCAAAATAGAAATGATGAGAGGTGAATGTTCTCTATTAAGAATATCAATATCTGCTAATTCTTGAGCGATCGCGCTAAATACTTGGGGTTTCACTGCCAAAAATAGAACTTCTTTTGCTTCAGTGAAAACCTGGCTATTATCTGTCGTCACAGCAACACCGTATTGCTGCTTTAAAAAATCTAAGCGTGAAGATAGCGGTTCGCTAACTATGACTTCTGATGATTGATAAATTCCACGCGCGATAAGGCGGGATAAGAGCGCTTCTCCCATTACCCCACCACCAATTAAGCCAAATTTTATAGTCATTAGTCATTAGTCATTGGTCATTAGTCATTAGTCGTTTGTCATTTGTCACCATGAGCAAAACCCAGGACAAATGACAAAGGACAAAGGACTAACTACTAATTTAACTTTATTGTGCCATCCGGTTAGTTTCGTTGCCCCAGCTTTGATTTGGAGTACCTGTTGTCGGACGGGAAGGACGTACTGGTGGTTGTGGTACTTCATGAAGAACGCCACCTTGGGTACTAACTTGGACACAACTTGGTGTAAACAAAAAGATGCTCTCTCCGATGCGCTCTTGATGTCCATCTAGTGCGTAAGTACCACCTGCAACAAAATCTACTGCTCGTTGAGCTTGATCTGGGTCCATGATTGTCAGATTTAATACCACTGACTTGCGTTCGCGCAACGCTTGAATTGCCTGGGGCATTTCTTCAAAGGTGCGTGGTTCGAGTACTAAAACTTCCGAAATTCCGTTAATTGCTCCTGGCATACCAATCACATTCCCCATTGGCTTTGAACCTGCTGTCATATCATCTCCCATTGTAGGCACTGGTTCCCGCCAGCGTCGATTTTGAGCGGCTGGACTCTCTTGTGGTGCTGGCTGGGGATTTTCTTGCTGATACAGATTTTGATAATTATTATTATCTGTTTCTGGTTCTTCTTCGTAATACTCGTATTCTACTTGCTCATTTAGACCCACAAAGTCTCTGAGTTTGGAAAAAATGTTGTTCATTGTGTGTGTACTCTCCTGGTGCGAATAGCCTGTATTGACTTGGCTGAGGATTAGTTGAAATAGGAGCGCTCGCTACATCGGTGGATACTTCCGCAACTGTATTGCTAGTTGTAGCCCATACTACGGGTTTTGGCGATGAACTGACACTTATTGGAAAGGTCTGTGCATCGCCTAAACATAATAATGAGTAAAGATTATATCCTACGGTTTATCCGAAGGAAACTTCTTTATACCCCATTTTCCCTTGGCGATTGCTCTTGTCAATACTATATCCTTTGTTTCCGATTGCACCAGTCTGTTACAAAATTCTTGTCAACAAATCCTTAGCTTCTATTAATACTGCCCTGCAAGGCTGATGATTAATCGGCTAAGAGCGATCGCCAAACAAGATTGTTCCTAATCGTACCATCGTTGCGCCTGCTTGCACTGCCAGTTCGTAGTCGCCTGACATACCCATAGATAGGTGCTGCATTTTAATATGCGACCAGTTTTGCTCCTGGATTTCTTTGGCTAGCTCACGATTGCGATTAAACACACTGAGAATTTCAGAATCATTTAATCCTGAAGGCGGAATTGTCATCAAACCTTGAATTTGTAAACTTTTGTATTGATTGAGTGTGGGTAAATCAGCCAAAAGTTCTGGCACACTCCAACCAGACTTGTTGGGGTCAGGGAGAATTTTCACTTGCAGGCAAACCTGGGGACTCACTCCTAGCTGTTGCGCCAATTGGTCTAAGCGCTGTGCCAGCTTCAAATTATCCACGGAGTGAATCCAAGGAAAATGCTCGATGGCTTTTTTGGCTTTATTGCTTTGCAAATGTCCAATAAAGTGCCAGGTAATATCCGGTAAGTCTTGCAACTCGGCTTGTTTGCTGGCAGCTTCTTGGATACGACTTTCCCCGAAATCACGAATTCCTGCGTTGTATGCAGACCGAATGGCCTGGGCAGAAACTTGCTTGCTAACAGCAATCAATTTGACTGAAGTTGGCAGTGAGGAACGAATAGTAACAATACGTTCGGAAATCGAACTGTTCATTGGAAGGTGCGCTGGAAAACACTCTGAAGCTGATCGTACTCCTGAGAATGCCCACTGCGCCGCAGGGTACGTAAGCGATTTTCCAACATCATCCTCGCCTCAGTACGTCCTAGAGACTGGAATTTAACACCTTTAACGTCATTTGCCACCAAAAAAAATAAGCGCTGGGCATAAAGTGTGGTGAACAAATCCTGGTTCTCATCAACCATACAGATTTTGTAGAGTAAACCCCAAGTTGGATGGTTTATGTAAGTTTCTGCGTTTTCTGGATTCATTTAAGAGTCAAGGTGTAGTCAAGGTGGAAGTATATATATCTTTTCGCAGTGAATTCCAAACATTCAGACGATAATACCAACATTCGCCAGAATATTTGGTTAAAATGCGAAGCTGCGGTTACGAAGACCTTGATCTAGTTCCTAATGGGCAGATGAAGCTAGTGGTAGTGAAGCGCAATGGTACAACAGAAGCCGCGAAGCGTAGATTCAAAGAGTAGAGGCTGTTTGACAAGTATCACCATCTGCTTTGGTGACTTCAATTTAGCAATCTGTAGGGACAAGGCACAAAATATTCCCGATCCTCTGGTTGAAAGTTCGACGTGGGAAGGAAAAACACCCTTTTAAATTCCCAACGGCAACAGCGAATTTTTCAACTTCTTTCCATACTGCCACAACTGTCGCTGAATGGCACAAAATTGGGGAGTAGGGATTGGGTACTGGAAAGAAAACTATCATTTATGCAAAAGGTCTATTGATTATCCAGTATTTTCAATGGTGGAATTGGTGTCTGAGCATTGTGCAGAGATTCATAAGGGTACTCGGTCAAAAATCTTAAGATTAATTTGTAGTGTTCGCGCAACGCTGGTTAATACCTAAAATCTACAGGAAATGTTAGGGGATCAATTTTATGGCTGGGTTAGCTATTCAAATTACCCTACCATATTGTTACCTATAGCTCAATACTATTCGGTTAAGGCAAGAGACGCGATGAATCGCCGTCTCTACAATAATCAGTCTTTGGTAGAGACGGCGATTTAATTTTTTACTTCTGACTCCTGTTAGCGCAGCCCATTCTGACTACTGAATTCTGACTCCTGAATTATGCTGTATTACCTCTTACCATTTTCTCAGTGCAAAATTACGCCTGAGTTCCTATAGCTAGTCGTATTCCCCAGAATAAGATTAAAGTTGCGATCGCCAGCCAGTCACGCCCTTTTAATCTTAAATCGTGCCACTGGACTCGATGCTCATTGGGACTGGTAAAACCCCGCACCATCATGGCATTCGCCATTTGGTCGGCTCGTAAGAGCAGATTTTCTAAAAGTCTCTCTGCGACTGTCATCCAAACCTTGAATGCTCCTTTTAATCCCAGCTTTTTCCAATTAATTGCCCTTGTCATTACGGAGCGAAATAAGTTTTGCACTTCTTCTAAAACTAAGGGAATGAAGCGCAAGGACAAGGTTAAAGTTAAAGCAATTTCTGTGACAGGCAACTTGAAGCGTCGTAAGGGTTGCATTAGGCTTTCTATGCCAGATGTGATTTCTTCTGGTGCGGTTGTCAGCAGATAGAGGTTGGTACTGTAAATGACAGTAAATATAAGTGTACTCAGGCGTACTGCCAAACTCAAGGAGTAGCGAGTTACTTTAACCGGGCCTTTGTGAAATAGTACGTAGCTGTATGCTTTTTTCTCGGCTGGTGGCTCTTGAATATTATTAGAGAATGCTTGCTGGGTTAAGATTTGTTCATTAGCCGGCAGACGTGACTGATAATCTACACCCAGACCATCAGGACTGATGGCTGCGATCGCTAGCACAAAAAACGATAGCATTAATAGCCAACCCATTTGCTGCTGCCATACGCGTCGAGGAATTCTGGCAATCAAGGTGGCAATAATCAAAATTACCACCAGCAGCACCCGCCAAAAGTTGTTGGCCAAAACATAGCTTGTTAAAAAGCTCATCAACCACGCGAACTTGACTCGCGGATCGATTTTATGCAGCCAAGTTTGGGGTTGTTCTAAATAAAGTCCAAGTGGCAGCGATCGCAATAAATCCATTTTAGAGTTATAGAGTTAGGAGTTAGGAGTGAGGAGTTAGGAGTTTTGACTTTAACTCATAACTTTCAGCTTGTACCGCTATCAAACTCAAGTCGATAGGGTTCTATAGTTAGCAATTTTGACTTTAACTCATAACTCCTAACTCATAACTCCTAACTCCTAACTCCTAACTTATTTTGACGCGAGTTGCTCTATTAACATTACCACTTTCGGCATCACGGACTTTCTTGCTCCGCCACAGTAAAATAATTGGCGTGCCTTTAAATCCTAGCTGTTGCCTAAATTGCCGTTCAATGTAGCGGCGGTAGTTGTCGTTGAAGCGTTTCGAGTCGTTGACAAATAGAGCGATCGTTGGTGGTTGGCTACTGACTTGTGTACCATAATAAATCTTGCCCTGACGCCCACCACGGGATGCCGGCGGTGAATGCCAACTGACGGCATCTGTTAAAACTTCATTAATTACTGATGTGCTGACACGGCGTTTGTGTGATTCCGCCGCCGTTTTCACCAATTCTAAAATCTTTTCTACCCGTTGTCCTGACAAGGCACTTACAAAAATTGTTTCTGCCCATTCGGTAAAATGTAACCGTGATTGCAGAGTTTTTTCGTAGTCGTAAATTGTGTAAGAGTCTTTTTCGACAGCATCCCACTTATTAACGACGATGATGCAAGCTCGACCTTCTTCAATAATCCGCCCAGCTAATTTTTGGTCTTGCTCAGTGACTCCATCTACGGCATCTATTACTAATAAAACCACGTCAGCGCGACGAATCGCTTTGAAAGCCCGGTTAATACTAAAAAATTCTGTGCCGTATTCGATGTGTTTCTTTTTGCGAATGCCGGCGGTGTCAATCAAGCGGTAGGTTTGTCCTTCCCGTTCAATGACAGTATCAATAGCATCGCGGGTAGTGCCGGAAATGGGGCTGACAATTGCCCTTTCTTCCCCGACAAAAGAATTGAGTAAGCTCGATTTGCCGACATTCGGGCGTCCCACAATTGCTACTTTGATTTCATTCGTGTCTGGAATGTCTTCAATAGCAGGGATGTGATTAACTAACTCGTCGAGTAATTCTCCTGTGCCACTGCCATGAATCGCGGAGATGGGGTAAGGTTCGCCCAATCCCAATTCCCAAAAGTCGGCAGCTTGCATTAAGCCTTGTTCTGGGGATTCACATTTATTTACAGCTAGTAGCACAGGTAAGGGTTGTTGGCGCATCCATTCGGCGATTTCTAAATCTGCTGATGTGGGGCCTGTTTGACCATCGACGACAAAAATAGCGCCACATGCTTCTGCAAGGGCTGTCATTGCCTGTTGACGAATCAGTGGTAAAAATTCGGTATCATCATTAAAAACTAAACCACCAGTGTCCACCACTAAAAATTCGCGACCATTCCAGAAAGCTGGAAGATAAGTGCGATCGCGTGTCACTCCCGGTTCATCATGGACAATCGCCGTTTGTTCCCCGGCGAGTCGATTAACCAGGGTGGATTTGCCCACATTTGGGCGTCCGATAATTGCAACAATTGGCAGTGCCATAAAACCAGGGTAAGTGAGAGGTGTAGTATATCACGTTCCTACATTTTACTCACTTTAAACTTGAAATTTTAATAATTTCCCAATCATCTGAGGCGATGTCTACGATGGTCACTGAGCGCAGCCGTACCACTTCGTGGAAGCAAGCTACGCGGAGCGTCTCGTAGAGAAGTGTGGGCTGTTTGGTAGTACCATACTTTCAAAAATAAAAAAGGTAGGAAATCCTACCTTTTACCCAAAAAAAGCATTTTGTAACCAAATACCAAATTCAATATCACACACGCTTTTGACGTATCTATTGCAAACCTATGACGAAAGTGTGACGTTTAATTTGTAGCTGATTTCGCGATTACTCCCAATTGCAACCCAGGCGGATAGCTACCTTCTTCCTTGATGCGCTTAATTTCAGCATCGCTTATCTGTAAATTTAACTTTTGTGCTAGCGATCGCACAATATCTCCCCGATCGATTACACCAGCAACAGCACCAGCCGGAGAAAGGACGGTAATTCTCGGTAACTGCTCATTTTCTAGCTTGTTAATGACCTCAGCGATCGCTGTTGATTCTGCAACGGTAGGTATTTCTGTCAGTGGATGCACTATGCTGTGTAAAGTTTCGGTTTCCCATTGACCTCTTTGGGTTAAACGGAAATCGTCAATGGAAACTAGACCCCGGTAACGTCCATCAGAAGCAGCAAAATAAACCTGTGAGGGAGTGGTTTCTAAGAGGTATAAATCAGCAAAGGAACGTAATGTCTGGTCAGCATCAATTACCCGAAAGTCACGAGTCATCGCATCGGCTGCCACCACCTTGAGTAGGCTTTCTTGCAATGTAGTCATGTTGTCATAGGTGTTAGCGTTGCGGACAGCAAACCAACCCAACAGCGCAATCCACAAGCCAACTACTAACTCTCTGGTGACAAAATCTACAACAAATCCTAAAGCGATCGCAGCATAACCCAATATTTGCCCAGCCCTTGCAGCCCAGTGTACGGCTTGAAAACGATTACCTGTGATTTGCCACAGTGCTGCTTTTAACACTTGCCCCCCATCTAGAGGTAAGCCGGGAATCAGGTTAAATAGAGCTACCACTAAGTTGATTCTCGCCAAATCTCCAACCATGACACTGAGAGGATTAGTATCAGGTATTATAAAAGCTGCTAGACGGAGCAGGACAAATAGGATGATACTCACCAAAGGGCCAGCGATCGCTACTTGAAAGGCTTTGAAAGGAGTTTTAGATTCTTCTTCAATGGCAGCAATCCCGCCAAACATAAATAAGGTAATTGAATTAACTCTAATGCCTTGCGATCGGGCTACCAAGCTATGACCCAATTCATGTAACAAGACTGAACCGAATAGCAGCAGTGCCATAACTATTCCAGCACTCCAAGCTATAACAGGCCCCCATTCCTGGTAAGCTACCCCAAAATTCAGGGTTGCCAACCCTAAAATCACAAACCATAACGGGTCTAAAAACAGGGGAATTCCAAATAATGACCCAATTCTCCAATTTGTTTGCATTACACTGCCCTAAAACTAGATATCGCCAGTACTTTTTATACCGAGATACTATGCATATTCGTATACACATTTATATTGAGCATCAATTCGGTACTAACAAGTGACGAAATGCCCTTATTTCTAGAATAGACAATTAATGCCTGTGAGCAAAACTCTGGAATTGAGAATTGGGCATGAGGTTAGGGTAAAGGTGAGAGGTAACAGGTGACAGGGAATAATCTATACCCTTTACCCTGTAACCTATTCCCTTCTTCACCCCCTACTCCCCCTGCCCAAAATCATTTTTAGGAGTTTTGCATTGATAGCGGGGTTACAAGTAACACCTCTGTCATCACAAAACTATAGACGACCGATGTTAGTCAATCCTAAAACGATACCAATGCCAATAATATGGCCAAAAGCCATAGCAGCAGCGAATGTGGGAATACTAATTGGCAGGATAGGGAACTTGGGGCCAACTAGGGGTTTTTCAATCTTAGTACTTAGTAAAACCATTACTAAGCTGCTGATGCTGATGATGATTCCTACTGTGGGATTCCACACAGGTGTAGGGGGAACAGATGCAGCTACTGCTAGTAAAATAGAGGAAATCAAGCTTTTGTCTCCTGAATGGAAAAGTTAATGTAGACCTACAAGATTATAAAATTACAAGGCCCAAAAATTTTTTAGATAGTTTAGACTTTTCTGATAATTAGTTTAAATTTGTTAAATATTCATGCGCGTTAAGATTTGCGGCATTACTGAACCACAGCAGTCTATAGCGATCGCCTCTCTAGGCGCAACGGCACTAGGATTTATTTGTGTGCCAAACTCACCTCGTTACGTGACTACATCCCAAATTCGGGCAGCAGTGGCAGAACTCCCAAAAAATATTGACACAATTGGGGTTTTTGCCAACGCTAGTATCGCTGAAATCAGTCAGATAATTGCTGATTCTGGATTGACTGGTGTGCAGTTACACGGAGATGAATCACCAGATTTTTGCTACCAATTGCGTCAAACTTTACCTAATATTGAAATTATTAAAGCACTGAGAATTCGTAGTCTTGAGCATCTTGACACAGCAAATAATTACACGAAAGACGTGGATACTTTGCTACTTGATGCCTACCATCCGCAACAACTGGGTGGTACAGGCAAAACTTTAGATTGGACGATGCTAGAACAATTTAACCCCAATTGTCCTTGGCTTTTAGCAGGAGGATTAACAGCCGATAATATTGTGCAAGCCCTAAATCAAGTTAATCCTAGCGGCGTTGATTTATCTAGTGGTGTAGAACGTACACCAGGAGATAAGGATTTAGATAAAGTAGCACTCCTATTTCATAGTCTCAAGAATATTGAGTTACTTAGAAGTTAGGAGTCATCAGTTGTGAATTAACTCCTAACTCTTAACTCCTAACTCCTAACTCCTAACTCCTAACTCCTAACTCCTAACTCCTAACTC
>NZ_CAWUDN010000105.1:0-29106 GCF_963920915.1 Nostoc sp. PCC 9305 | reverse complement strand
AGTTAGGAGTTAGGAGTTAGGAGTTAGGAGTTAGGAGTTAGGAGTTAGGAGTTAGAAGTTAGAAGTTAGAAGTTGTAAATTTTTAACTCATAACTCGTAACTCGTAACTCTTGTTTATTCTGCGGCGGTAGAAGTCAAGGACATTGTTTCCCACAAAACCATGTGAGGTGTTGTTAATACAGGCTGGTGTAGAGCAATCAGCTGGGTTAGGGTGTTCTTTAATTGGGTACGGGGTACGATATCATCAACAAAACCGTGCTGGAGCAAATCTTCAGCAGTCTGGAAATTTTCGGGTAGTTTTTCCCGCAGGGTTTGCTCAATCACTCGCCGACCAGCAAAACCAATGGTTGCCTTGGGTTCTGCCAAAATTATATCGCCCAACATTGCAAAACTAGCGGTAACGCCGCCTGTTGTCGGATTGGTCAAAACTGGAATATATAATAATCGGGCGTCTTTATGGCGCTGTAAGGCTGCGGAGATTTTTGCCATCTGCATCAAAGAGAGCATACCTTCTTGCATTCTCGCGCCACCGGAAGTACAGATGATAACTACAGGATAGCGTCGTTGAGTGGCTTGCTCAATCATCCGGGTGAGTCTTTCTCCCACGACCGAACCCATACTACCACCCATGAAGCGGAAGTCCATAACCCCAAGGGCAATGGGCAAACTATTGATTTGACCTAAACCAGTTCTAACTGCATCTATTAAGCCAATTTTATCTTGTGTTTCCCGCAAGCGATCGCTGTAGAGTTTGCGATCGCGAAATTCTAGCGGGTCAGTTGGACGCAAATGCTCATCCAGCGGTTTCCAGGTATTGTTATCTATCAATTGACGGATGCGCTCATCACTATCTACTCGATTGTGATGACCACATTCGACACAAACCATCTGATTGGCTTTCAAGTCTTTTGTATATGCCAACACGCCACACTTAGAGCATTTATGCCACAAACCATCAGCAATTTCACGTTCTTGGCGTTCGAGGCTGGTAGATCCTGACTTCCGTCGATTTGCAAACCAATCAAATAGAGACTTTAAACCACGTGATTCTTCGTTGTTAGCCATTTTTTATTTTATTTTAAGTGGGTATGAGGTCGAAAACATATCAAACCGTATTGGGTTGTGCTTAGTCATTAGTCATTTTTCTTTATTAAGACTAATGGCTACATCGTTAAACTACGTTTTTAAGCAATTCAGACCTTAATTTTCGTCTTTGGTTGCCAGCTTAACGAAAATACTTATACCAATACAAGTCTCTTGCTCTTTTTTCAGCAGACTTAATTATATGGACGTAGTGACAAAACCATGAGAATACCAACCTCCAAATAAGATGCTCTCCCCCTCCCACCCTAATCAATTATTTGTATTGCTGGGTTTTGAACAATCAGCATCTGTTGCACTAGTTGTACTTGCCAACGGTTAATCGTCGTTAAGAGGGTAATACAAGTCACAAGCTGAATATTATCAAAATGTGAAGGGCAGATGGGGTAATGTTGGTTACAGTCACGAATTATAAATATTTCTTATGAAAGAGCATTAGTTATGGGTATGGGGCACTGGGCACAAGAGGCAGAGGGGCAAGGGGGCAGAGGGGCAGAGGGGAAAATCTTACTGCAACTTCCTTCTCCACTGCTCCCCTGCTCCCCTACTCCCCTGCTCCCTTGCTCTCTTGGCTCCCCCACTCTCTGCTCCCTACTCCAGTTCAAGAGGCTGGAAAAAATAACCGCAGGTAGCTAGACAAAATGGCTTCGCCGCTAAACAGGGTAATCACAGATCCTAAAGCCAGAAAAGGCCCAAAAGGTATTTTTTGTCCTAATTTTTGTTGCGATCGCTGCATAATCAAAATACCGATGCCAATTAATGCTCCCAGCGCACAGCCAATAAAACTAGCCAAGAGCAAATATTTCCAGCCTAACCAGGCTCCCATCATGGCTGCTAATCTGGCGTCACCTGCACCCATTGCAGTTTTCCTAAAGGCAATTGAACTTAATAGGGCGATCGCATCAAACAGCCATAAGCCTAATACTGCACCAACTATCGCCATCATAAAGTGATTTACCAATGCCACAAAACTACCTTCTGGTAGAAAACCAACTACCATTTGAAACAAAATCCCTACCACTAAACCCGACTTAGTAAGTGGGTTGGGTAGGGTCATTGTATCTAAGTCGATGAGTGATAGTGCCAATAACCAACTGCAAAAAGCCCAATAGCCTATTGTTAAAGTCGAAACTTGAAATACCAAAAAAATTAGTAAAAAAATTATGCCCGTTACCCCTTCTACCACGGGATAACGGACAGAAATTTTGCTTTTGCAATATCGACACCGCCCTCTTAAGGAAATCCAGCCGAACACTGGTACATTGTCGTAAGCTTTTAGCTGGTTTAAGCATTTAGGACAACGAGAAGGCGGCCAAAGAATTGACAACCCAGCCGGTAGGCGATAAACAATAACATTGAGAAAACTACCAATAGATGCACCTAAAGCAAAGACCATTACACTCGCCGGGATGGCGAACAAAATGTCCATACAGTCATTTGTCCTTTGTCATTTGTCCTGTGTCATTTGTGCTTTGTCATTTGTGCTTTGTCAATAACTAATGACCAATGACCAATGACCAATGACCAATGACTAATACATGTGGGATTCAATTTGACTTAAGGGCACAAAACACTCTTGAGGTAAAAGAACTGGTTGGTTAGTAAAAATAACCTTACCTCGATGAGTCACACGATTAATTGCTACACCGGAAGGTTGCCCAGCTATTTCGGGATGGACTTCACAGTGAGTATAGTATATCTGCCCAGCAGCTCTGATTACAGAGGGATCAATCAAAGGCGATTGGTTCTTTGGGGCGGTAAAATTTACTTGACCTTGTCGTAATGCGTACACTATCGACTGTTATTTGATTGCTAGATTTCCCTTTAGTCTACCCGAAACTTATAGCAAAGGTTGCCAAATTGCCCAAGTTGCTATACAAAATTATTTTTGTTCGATAGCTTTGATGAGGGAGTCTCCCATAGCGCGGCAACCAAGGAGATTTTTTCCTGGAGAAATTATATCCCCTGTGCGATCGCCCTGCTCTAAAACTTGCAATACGGCTTGTTCAATCCGATTTGCCGCTTCTGGTTGGTCTAAACCGTAGCGTAACATCATCGCCGCACTCAAAACCTGTGCTAGAGGATTTGCCTTATCCTGTCCGGCAATATCTGGGGCGGAACCATGAACGGGTTCAAATACACCAGGCCCAGAAGCACCCAAACTAGCTGAGGGTAACATCCCAATACTACCTGTGAGCATGGCAGCAGCATCAGAGAGAATATCACCAAACAAATTGCCTGTAACAATAGTGTCGAACTGCTTGGGAGCGCGTACCAACTGCATAGCAGCATTATCTACATATAAATGAGAGAGTTCGATATCTGGATATTCCGCAGAAAGTTGGGTGATGCGATCGCGCCACAACTGAGATACTTCTAATACGTTGGCTTTATCCACCGAACAAAGTTTTCCACCGCGTTTTCTAGCCGCCTCAAAAGCCACTCGTCCAATGCGTTCAATTTCTGATTCGGTGTAAACCATTGTATTTACACCGCGTTTCTCACCGGTTTCTGTAGCAAAAATCCCTTTAGGTTTACCGAAGTAAATCCCACCAGTGAGTTCGCGCACCACCATAATATCCACACCTTCGACAATTTCGCGTTTCAAAGTGGAGGCATCGATTAGCTGGGGCAAAATTTTCGCTGGGCGCAAATTGGCAAATAATCCTAAACCTGCACGCAGTCCTAACAAACCGGCTTCTGGGCGTAAATTGGATGGTAGGGAATCCCACTTATAACCACCAATAGCTGCGAGTAATACAGCATCACTGTTACGGCAAGCCTCTAGAGTGGCAGATGGTAGAGGTTCCCCTGTGGCATCAATTGCTGCACCACCGATGAGGGCTTCTTGGAATTCAAACTTCAGATCGAATTGCTTCCCTACGACTTTCAGCACATCTACCGCCACTGCCATAATTTCAGGGCCAATGCCATCGCCGGGGAGTAGAGTAATGCGGTAGTTCTGGGTCATAGCTGGTTATTACTAGGTAAATGCTTTCAGATCAAATATCATACCTAGCAAAATGTACTGATGGAGTTTTTAATTTATTTGGGTGCGGCTCTAACGTAATCATTTGGGATTGGATAAAACCACTCTCGGACTCCTGTATCCCTAGTTGAGCGGATCGAAACGCTGCAAGATGAGAGCTATAAACACCACTGGCAAACCTACACCCATACAAATAAGAGCTTGGATAAATGTCAAAGGTGTGGTGTCAAACACTTGATTCATCATGCTCCACTGACTGAACAGACATTGTAAAATCACCACAACCACAATTCCGATCGCAGGTGCATAGGCGGTGTGCGTTTACCTTGGATTCTGGCAACTAGAGATGGTAAAAACTGGCTAATACTTAACAGGTAAAAGACTTCTGCCGCCACCAGCCCATTAATTGCCATCGTGCGCGCCAATGGTTCATTGCCTGTAGTTTGAAGTATCCATTGAAACATTCCAAAAATTACCAGCCAATTGAAGACGGAAATCGCGATGATGCGTTGGAGCAATCCACCCGATAAAAGTCTTTCTCTGGGGTTGCGGGGTGGTTGTTGCATCACCTGTCCAGATTTTGGCTCAAAGGCGAGGGGGGCAATCAACGCTACGGAACTGACCATGTTGAGCCAGAGAATTTGGATTGGTAAAATGGGAAGCACGGTTGCTAAAAGAATGGCAATCAAAATCGTCATGGATTCTCCAACGTTAATCGGCAGCAAGAAGGCGATCGCTTTTCGTAAGTTGCGGTAAACACCACGTCCTTCCTCCACAGCCGCTTCTATTGAGGCGAAGTTATCGTCAGTTAAAAGCATATCCGCCGATTCTTTGGCAACCTCTGCCCCGGCTATGCCCATCGCTACACCAATATCTGCCTGTTTGAGAGCGGGAGCATCATTGACACCATCTCCAGTCATGGCAACAATTTCACCCTGAGACTGCAACGCTTTTACCAGACGCAATTTTTGTTCTGGCGCAACTCGCGCAAATACCATACCTTTAACGTCCCAGTTTTGTCAGAGCAAATAACAGTGGTACTTCCCAAGGTTTCCACAGCAGGTAGCTTGCGAATAATCGCCTTACGTCGTGCCATCCGGGAAACTCCTATCGCCAAAGTGACGGTAACAATCGCAGGTAATCCTTCGGGAATCGCGCTGACTACCAGAGCTACACTCGCTTTGAAAACATCAATCCAAGATTCGCCTTGTCCCAATCCGATTGCAAATGTCAAAGCAGCTAAACCTAAAATGACATACAACAAGCTTTTACTAAACTTGTCAATATTTCGCGTTAACGGTGTTTTCAGATTTGTGCTGCTTTCAATTAATTGTGAGATGCGACCGGTTTCTGTGGCATCTGCGATCGCTACTACAATCCCTTCTGCCTGTCCAAAACTGACGAAACTTCCGGCATACACCATATTGCTGCGTTCGGCTAATGGTGTTTCCATAGGCAGTGATGCCGTTGCTTTCTCAACCGGAACGGATTCGCCTGTTAAGGCAGACTCGTCAACTTGCAACCCACGCACACTTAATAGCCGCAGATCGGCGGGTACTTTATCCCCAGATGCCAGCAATACCAAATCACCAAGAACAAGTTCAGTCGAAGCCAGACGGGTTTTTTGACCATCACGAATTATAGTTGCTTCGGTAGTGACAGCTTTGGATAAAGCAGCGATGCCTGCGGCGGGCTATGCCTACGCGCCTTCTGCTTTCGATTCTTGAATGTAGCCAATGATGACATTAATCAGGGTGACACCAAAAATTACTCCGGCATCTAGCCAATCTTGCAGCAGCAGAGTCACCACTCCCGCCGTCAGCAAAATATATAGTAGTGGTTGATTAAATTGCTCTAAAAATCGTAGCCAAGAACTTTTTCCACTTTTACCAGTGAGTTGATTTGCACCCATCTGCTGGGAGCGTTTGGTAGCTTCTTTATGGGTCAAACCTGCTTCTGGATGGCTGGCTAACGTTTGCACAACCTTTTGTTCACTCAGAGTAAGCCTATAATCAACTACAACGCTTTACATCAGATGCTTCTCATGAGTTGCGATCGCCCCTTTCTGCGATTTTGACCAATGCCCAAGTTGGGTTACTAATGGCAGCAGACCATCCCCAAATCCATCCCTCTCTGGAGAACATCATCGATAGCGCCAAGTCGATGAGTACCTTGGTCAATAACCTACTGCTGTTGGCTCGGCATCAGGGAAAATTAACTCCCGAATCTCTCAAAAAGGTTAATCTTAATAGCTTGCTAGAGAATTTAGCTATTTATTACAATACTGTTGCTGCAAAAGCGTCGATCGAGTTGATCGGCCATTTACCAGAACAACCCATTCAGTTGTGGGCTGACCCCGATTTGCTGCGGCTAGCTGTGGAAAACTTGCTCAAAAACGCCTGTAATTACACTCCATCTGGTGGAACTGTCTGGTTATGCTTAGAATCTCACCCAGATCGGGCAGTAATTCAGGTTATTGATACAGGAATTGGAATTCCAGAGGCAGATTTACCTTACATTTTCGATCGCTTTTACCGAGTTGATACAGAACGTGCCAGAGAAAGCGGCGGATTTGGGTTGGGATTAGCGATCGCTCAACAAATTGTCCAGGCTCACGGCGGTAATATTCATGTGATGAGCAATGAGGGTAAAGGCTCAACTTTCCAGATAAAGTTACCGCTGATGAGCCATTCCTAAATCATCTTTAAGAGATGATTCATAATGAAAATCTAAAACAAAGAGCTATATTTAACCACCCACTAACAGAGAAGGCACTGTTAGCGAATTTAAGTTAAATTAATCCAAACGTGGACTATTACAAATACATTTTAGAGGATGTTTGAAAAGTTTTCTTCTCGGTAACAAAACGTTCTAGATCCCCCTAAATCCCCCTTAAAAAGGGGGACTTTGATTCCGGTTCCCCCCTTTTTAAGGGGGGCTAGGGGGGATCAATTAGTGCCTAAAATCACGCATAAATTTGAGATCGGGAGCAAAGATTGATACGCCAGATAAGGATTAAATCTTGCAAAATCCCAGTATCGATTGACATCTTTGCTCGAATTGAGGAGTGGAAAAAACAGCAGTAAAGTGAAAAGTAGATAATCCCGCAAGAAAACATTTATTTATATTTGCCCAAAACTGTTCAGACATCCTCCGAGAACAGTTTCCTATCTGCTGCACATTACAGCAAAAATTAAAAAAAAGTATTGATATATCATTTTGATTTAATTTCTTGTATGTTTATTGTATTTAATATTCACAGACAAAAATTATGGATTTCAGACAAATTAGCTTAGTTGCTAGCCAACTTTTAACTCAGTTTGGGTTGAAAATTTTAGGTGCAATCGCACTGTGGCTGATTGCTCAACGCTTGATTGACTTTGGATTGAAGCTAGTACGACGTGCTTTCCGAGGTCAACACGTCGATCCAACACTCATTAACTATCTTCTGAATATCATTGGTGTCACACTGAGAATTATTCTAGTTGTGGCAATTCTCGGTTTCTTTGGGGTTGAAACAACTTCCTTTGCTGCATTGCTAGCAGGAGCAGGCATTGCAATTGGTGCAGCATGGGGGGGTTTACTAGCCAACTTTGCAGCCGGAGCATTTTTAATTGTTTTTCGACCTTTCAAAGTTGGTGATTTCATTACCACCGCAGGCGTGACAGGCACTGTTACAGAAATTGGACTGTTCACAACTAATATCAATACACCTGATAACGTGTTGACAATTGTCGCCAATAATAAAATCTTTGCTGATAACATCCAGAATTATTCTGCCAACCCTTACCGTCGGGTCGATCTGGTGGCTCAACTCCATCATGATGTGAAACACAACGAAGCGATCGCACTTTTGAAAGCGAAAATTAGCCAAATTCCTAATGTTCTCCAAAATCCAGCACCGGATGTGGAAATTCAGAATTTCAACTTTGCAGGGCCTGTACTAGCAGTACGTCCTTATTGCAATAACGATCACTATTGGCAAGTTTACTTCGACACTAATAAAGCTATCCGTGAAACCTTTGGTGAGGCTGGATATCCAGTTCCCGAATACCGTTATGCAATTAGCGGTTCATCTGGTAATGGGGTTAATAACGTCATTCCACCACTATCAGAAATAACTTGACACTAAAGAAAAAAGTCAAGGCTTAATTTGCAAATATTTCATAAATAGCAGAATCAGAATTAATAAGTAGGTAGGGCGTATGTCTTACCTACTTTTGCTAAGTTTATGACCTATTCCAGTGAAAATACCATTGCCTACTGACCAAGCGGTTGACTCTAATATCATCAGGTTTGCAATATTAGTACTAGAGATTTCTAGCTTTAGTATTCCCCTTAGCAAAAATTAATAGTTGGTATTATTTAAAACTTTAGTGAAAATAGGGTAAATAATGCCCAGAACTCAAAGCAGCTTTAAATAAAGCTAGTTTCAATTTTGGAAACCATCCTGACAAAAGCTGTAAAAAAAGTTAGGTTAGCGGTTAATCACAAGCCGCACCCTAGCAGCGATGGTAAAAGAATTAACAATTTGTACCCGTGGACTCACTAAGCAATTTGACCGACATGTTGCTGTCAATGATGTTGATTTAGAAATCCAGGCGGGGGAAGTATATGGATTGATTGGGCCGAATGGCGCGGGTAAAACAACTCTCATCCGTATGTTAGCGACTGCTGAGGAAGCAACTACGGGTGAGATTTATATTAATGGCGATCGCCTCATCCGTGACAACAGTAACCTCAAACTTAAGCGTCATCTTGGCTATTTACCCGATGACTACCCACTATATGAGGATTTGACAGTCTGGGATTACTTAGATTACTTTGCGCGTTTATATCGTTTGCGAGAACCGCGCCGCACTAAACGCTTACATGAAGTTTTAGAACTTATTCAACTTGGTAATAAACGTAATAGTCAGATTTCTACTCTGTCGAGGGGAATGAAACAGCGTTTAAGTTTAGCGCGAACCATTATCCACGAACCAATTTTACTATTACTCGATGAGCCTGTTTCTGGGCTTGATCCTATTGCGAGGATGCACTTTCGCGAAATCATTAAGGCTTTGCAAGAAGCTGGAATGACTGTCATCATTTCCTCCCACGTTCTCAGCGATCTAGCGGAAATTTGTACTTCTGTAGGGATTATGGAACTTGGCTTCTTAGTAGAAAGTACTTCCTTACAGCAGCTTTATCAACGTCTAGCCCATCAGCAAATTGTGTTATCAACTTTAGGAAACTTAGAGACACTTTTGAACGAACTTAAACATCATTCTTTAGTAGAAGAATGGGAGGTTATATCAGGAAAAAACAGTGTGCGGGTGAATTTTTCCGGCAAAGATGAAGATAGTGCCGAGTTATTGCGATCGCTAATCAAAGCGGGCATTCCTTTAACTGATTTTCACTGCACGCAAGAAGACTTAGAAAGTATTTTCTTAAAATTAGGTCACAAACAAGCATCTTGATTCATCAATAAATCTCACTCACCATTTTTGGAGAAATTTTTCATACTATGCTCAATTTAATGGACAAAATTGGCGATTGGAATCCGCAATTATTTCGCGAACTCAAAGGACAATTTAAATTTCTTAATGTAGCGATCGTAGTTGTGACATCTTTACTATTGCAGCTGGTAATTATTTTATATCATTTAAGCAATCTTCCTGATGATAAATACTCCCTAACTGGTACATACTGTCATTTACGTCAAATATATGAGCCGCAACAAACACAGGTTTTTAAGGAATCAAATCAATCTAAAATTGATGAATTAAATGATTTCTTTTCAAAAAATTTTTGTCCCCAAAATCAAATTGATTGGCAGATGTGGTGGCGAGATCATTGGGAATATATATTCTTAACATTTAGTGTAATTTTTATATTTACACTACTAGTTGCAGGAACTTATTTGCTAATTAACGATTTCGCTAAAGAAGAAACTCGCGGCACACTAAACTTTATCCGTCTTAGTCCCCAATCAGAAACAAGTATATTGACTGGGAAGTTGCTAGGAGTTCCGAGTTTAATTTATCTCATGATTTTAGTAGCAGTTCCTTTACATTTATGGGCTGGGCTTTCTGCCAAAATTGCTTTTAGTTATATTTTGGGTTACTACGCAATTATTGCTGCTAGTTGTATTTTCTTCTACAGTGCTGCACTACTACTTAGTTTATTTAGTCGTTCATTTAGTGGTTCTCAGCCTTTGTTGGGTTTATTAGTTAGTGGTATAGTTTTTGTATTTTTGTTCATAACGATGTTACTTGCATCGTCTTATAGCAACACTTTAAATCATTCAACTGCTTGGTTTAGACTTTTTAATCCTTGGGATACAACTAATTATCTATTTCCTAGATTATTTAATCTATCCAATGGCTCTGATATTAAAAAATTGCAGTTTTTCTATTTACCATTAGGGAAAAATATTATTAGTCTTGTTGGCTTTCATTTGTTAAATTTGGGATTGTGCAGTTACGGAATTTTGCAAATTCTTAAACGTTGCTTCCGTAATCCTCAAGCCTCAATAATTAGCAAGAAGCAAAGTTATTTGGTAGTAGCGTTTTGCCAGTTGATGATCTGGGGTTTTACTCTACAAATTGGTGAAAATAGTTACGCATTAGATCAACAAGTTGGGGAAAATTACATTTTGCTAGCATCATACAACTTGGTGTTGATTTTAAGTTTAATTGCAGTTCTTTCTCCTCACCGTCAAGATGTACAAGATATCGACATCAAGGAGTTTCTAGCCACAAGAGTATCTGGCAGGATCTAATTTGGGCTGAAAAAAGCCCTGCACTAGTAGCGATCGCAATTAATCTTACAATTGTTACTATCCCTTGGCTAGTCTGGATTTCATTTACATCTATTTTTGATACCAACAATGCCCAAAGTTGGCTGAGTAACGATATTGACAGGTTTAAAGCACTTTTAGCTATAGTTTTGTTTATCAGCGTAATCATGATTTACGCTACCATCACCCAGTTGATACTTTTGCTGAAAACTCCCAAACGTTCTTTCTGGGCAATTCGGATTATAAGTGCAGCAGTGTTCCTACCACCAATAATTTTAGAATTTATCGGCATGACATCACAGGTGTCTACAGTGGTGTCTACTGTATGGCTGTTTTCAACTTTTCCTTGGGCTGGTATACAAGGCTCTGGAACGACAACAATTTTTATGGCATTCCTCGCTGAGTTAACTTTTCTAGGATGGTTAAACTTGCAGTTGACAAGACAAGTGAGATTAGCAGGCGAATCTGCTACGAAAGCATTATTAGCATAACTAGCTAGGTAGTTATCAATAAACTTAGAACCTCAATTTTTCAAAGAAATTGGGGTTTTTGTTTTTTATGAATGGTTTAAGACTGCTATATTATTTATTATTTGTTATTAACACAACGATCACCAAAATCTGAAAATCATGTTAAATATCTCTACTCAATGCCTACGCCATACAGCCATCCAGTTTTTAGAACAAAGTCCCCCACAACGTCTACAAACTCTTAAGCAACTGGGCATCGCTCGTTATGAATTTTTAACTAAAATTCAACTAAATGAAGCTAATATCATCTGTATAATGCGATTTTTTAAATATCCCAGTCAGCTAAAATTTCCTAATCTAATGGGAGCAGATTTATCTGGTTTAAATTTAGATGAGGTCAACTTTATTCGAGGAAATTTGTCAGAAGCAAATCTCCAAGGTAGTAGTTTAGTAAATGCAGACCTTTTATTTGTAAATTTTACGAAAGCCAACTTGAGAAATGCAGATTTACGAGGTGCAACTCTAAACGAGACTATTTGGTTAGAAGCTCTAGTAGATAATTGTCAGCTTGGCGTAGGTATTGGTTTAAATCATCTACAACGTCAAGATTTAGAACTGCGAAAAGCGATATTTAATTCTTGAGAAGTTAGTAATGAAAACACAAAAAATTATAAGATGATTGAATTGATATTGACCTGGATAAGTTAATGAGTATTAAGTTGCCCCAAAAACTGATGTTGCTGGGTTCAGGAGAACTAGGCAAAGAATTTGCGATCGCAGCTCAACGTCTTGGTAATTATGTGATTGCCGTTGACCGCTACGCCAATGCTCCGGCGATGCAGGTTGCTGATGCTTATGAAGTTATTTCTATGCTCAGTGCTGATGATTTAGAAGCTGTAGTGACAAAACATCAACCAGATATTATTATACCAGAAATTGAAGCAATCCGAACGGAAAAATTGATCGAATTTGAACAGCGAGGGATTACAGTTATACCGACTGCGGCTGCTACGAACTATACAATGAACCGCGACAGAATTCGCGAACTAGCACATCAAGAATTGGGCATCAGAACAGCTAAATATGGTTATGCAACAACTCTAGAAGAATTGATTGCAGTTTCGGATAAAATTGGCTTTCCCAATGTTGTTAAACCTGTGATGTCATCATCAGGGAAAGGTCAATCTGTAGTGCAGGATAAGAGTGAAGTTGAGAAAGCTTGGAATTATGCGATCGCTAATTCTAGAGGAGACAGTCAAAAGGTCATCGTAGAAGAATTTATTAACTTTGAAATTGAGATAACTTTACTGACAATTAAACAGTGGAATGCACCGACAATTTTCTGTTCTCCCATTGGTCATCGCCAAGAAAGAGGCGATTATCAAGAATCGTGGCAACCCGCAGAAATTTCTGAAGATAAAATATTAAAATCCCAAGAAATAGCTATAAAAGTCACTGATGCTTTAGGAGGAGCCGGAATTTTTGGCGTTGAATTTTTCATTACCAAAGATGAAGTGATTTTTTCTGAACTTTCTCCCAGACCTCACGATACGGGAATGGTGACATTAATCTCACAAAATCTCAATGAATTTGAATTACATCTACGAGCTATTTTAGGCTTGCCAATTCCTCATATTGAACAGCTAGGAGCATCAGCTAGCGCGGTAATTTTAGCCTCAGAAAAATCTGATTCTATTGCTTTTAGTGGTGTCGCCGATGCTTTGTCAGAAAAAGATGTAGATATTAAATTATTTGGTAAACCGAATGCTCATCCATATCGGCGAATGGGTGTAGCTTTGGCGAAGGGTGATAATGTCCAAGAGGCTAGAGAAAAGGCTACTAGAGCCGCAAGTAAAATTAAAATAATCCAGTTGTGTTAACTCAATTGACTTACATCTTCTACCAGAAAACCGAACAACTAGAAGTCGCGCTTATATAAGTGAAGTCTGCCTACGCGGGTTGACGAAAAATTAGGCGTTACATAATACAGAGACGATTTTGCTAGTTTTGTAGGATGGGCATTTTGCCTGTTCTTTGTATTTTCAGGCGGGTAAAATGCACAATGCAGTAACTCCGATACAAAAATAATCCCTTGTATTCAGCAACGCCTAATTTATTTTGTGTAATTGACTATGTGTCCATGTCAATTTTTTATGTTGGCATCAATCAGAACCGAGAGCGCACTTTGAGCAAATGTTGCTCCATTGGGTGACTGTTCGATTGTTGCCATTAAGCTGGCTCCTCCAATCAGTAAAAGGTACTGTTGCGAAAAGAATTCCGGATTTTTAATGCCAGCCTCAGCTGCCAAGCGCACAATAATTTGTCGAATCGACTCACGTAGGTCTACTGAAACCTGATGCGCTTTATGAGAGGCATCGGCAATTTCTAAAACAGCATTGATGAACGGACAACCTCGAAAATTGGGACTTGAGTACCACTCGCGCAACACATCAAACGTTCCTAATAAACGTTCTTTAGGTGTAATGCCTCGCTCTGACACTGCATCCTCAAACCAGCATAACCACTGGATAGCGCGATATTTCATCACTTCCTCAATTAATAAGTCTTTAGAAGGAAACCAACGGTAAAGCGTCCGTTTAGCAACGCCTGACGCTGCAATGACTTCATTAATACCGACATGCTGGATTCCCTTCTGATAAAAGAGTTCAGAAGCCTTTTCTAGGATTTGTTGCCGAGCGTGACTTGATTGGGCAGTCATAGTTAAAGGAGTAGACAAATTTGTCTCCTTTGAAATATAATAGCACCAACTTTTAGTAGACAAACTTGTCTACTTTTTTATATTTGAGGTAACAACTAATGGAATTTACCATTTACACCATTGATACTGCTCCTGAAGACTCTAAAGCAGCATTAGTTCACGCACAACAAACGTTTGGGTTTATTCCAAATTTAGAGGGAGTTTTCGCCGAAGCACCTGCATTGCTCAAAGGTTCGATGACACTATGGGATTTGTTTACTACGACAAGTTTCAGCCCAATTGAACAGCAAATCATTTATTTGACTGTGAATTATGAACACGAGTGTCACTACTGCATGGCAGCCCACTCCGGCTTGGCAAAGATGATGGCTATGAAAAGTGAAGATATTCAAGCGCTGCGTGATAACACACTACTCAAAGAGCCAAAATTGCAAGCACTACGCCGTTTTACGCAACGAATGATTCAAGCACGGGGTTGGGTTGAAGATGCTGAAATTCAGGAATTTTTAGCAGCTGGTTATGGTAAGCAACAAGTATTAGAAGTGATTCTCGGCATAGCAATTAAAGTGATGCACAACTACACAAACCACATTGCTAAAACGCCTCTTGATAAATCATTTCAGCCATACATTTGGTTAAAGCCTGAGATAGAGACCGTCAATAAATAGGATTTGATGGAATTGTAAAGGCGATCGCATTTTAATTTTGGAACTGCGATCGCACCCGATAACCCAATAATAACATCCTATATAAAAGGGGCAAAATCAGGTGTCTCAAATCTAAATAAACACTGTTGATCAGCCAATGGTGTTTATCCTTATTGATCCGTGATTACGTTACAAATTGAGGAAAATCGATCGCTTTTTCTATCTCGTAACACTGTTAGGTGAATCAACCGCAGCAACCGGGTTTTCTTGATTCAGATAATCGTAAACTAGGTGAGAAACCTGACGGATAAAGTCTCTCCCCCTGGTGTCTTTATAGGGACGAGTGACGAAAATGGCGGCCAAATAGCGCTTACCATTGGGCATAGTGACAAATCCCGCATCGCCAATGAGAAAACCGATATCTCCGGTTTTGTTGGCAATAACTGCACCTTTCCCCAAACCGGCGGGAAGCAGTGTATGAATTGTGGTGTGACGCAGAATATCTAAGGCTTGCTCCCGACTCTGTGGCGAAACTAGCTTATTATTCACAACTAAAGCCAGCACCCGCGCCATATCTTGAGAACTTGTGGTGTTGGTTCCTCTCAAGTCAGCTAAAAGATGGCGAATTACTGTGTCTTTCAGTCCCCAACTACGGAAGCGCTGATTTAGTTTCGCCGCTCCACCTAAGCGATCGATAATCATGTTGGTGGCGGTATTATCGCTAATGGTAATCATCTTAGTGATGGTTTCCAAAGCTGTGTACTTCTTGCCAACTCGCTCATATTGCATACTTCCAGAACCATTGGTAACTAAGTCACGCCGCATAGTCAGGTTTTCCTGAAGGGTAACTTTACCAGCATCTAAATCTTGGAAAAAGGCGATGAGTATTGGCAGTTTGATTGTACTAGCAGCGGGAAAAACGCGATCGCCTCCAATATCCAAATAATCCCCAGTATCCAAATCTAGAAAAAACATTCCTGTTTTCAGAAAGCTGTAGCGACTCATCAAGGCTTTAATTGGAGGTTCCAGCGCTTTCATCGGTGAATGCATCGGAACCACGCCAGCAAAGAGAGTGCTATTATCATTCACTCTTGGAGAAATACTCGGAGTTATCTCTAGATATTGCGGCTGGGTTGCAGTCAATCGTATTGGTTTGGGTAACTGCACAGACCAATGATTGGGGGATTCCTCTTGCAGTTGCACCTGTGCTAAATCAAAGGTGTAGCCGGGTGCTAAAGTAACTACCATGCGGGTAGTCTCTGCATTAAACTGCTCGATGCGAATGTCTCTAATTACTGGCCCCACTCTTTGACTAGTCTGTGGATATCCTAATGTAACTCCAGACAAATCAATTACCAAACGAGTCGGGTTGGTAAGTAATTGTACTTTCGGTTGAACATTCTCATCTGTGGTGAAGTCCAGATGATTGCGATTGCTATCAAAATGCCAATTTGCAATCGCAGCATTAGCTTTGACAGTAGAGCCAAACAGGATCAAGCTTAAGAAACTGGGTAGAAGCCAGCTAAATTTTACAATGTTTTCTTTGTGTGTGAGTAGCATCAGCGATCGCTTTGTGTGTGAGGAAAATTCTTGAACGAACAAAAGCCGCCCACCATTAAAGCACAATTATGAAAAGTTTTGTAAATAGCGGTGAAAAGGCACAGTAACGAACGAACCGATTTTCAGTGTGGCGTAACCTACCGCATCCACGCATCTGTTTGCGTATCGCACCTGATGACTGTTTCTCCAAGCGCGATCGCAATACCACAATTGTCTTACTGAAGGCTTATATTGCGAAATCCACAGTAGATATTCGACAGGAATACCACATAAAAAATGAGTATTATCCTGACATAAGATTGACATGATAATGACATATTTAAAAAATATAGAATCAACTATACTTTTAAAAAGTCACCATAATTTCTGTTTAGTAACTGCACTGCTAACAAATTTAATATTCCTTAATCAAGCAAGTGCTATGGCAGAATTTTTTGTTGCATAAGATATCTCAAACTAGTTTTGATCTAATTAGATAACTCAAAAAATTAATGTGAGGTGAAAGTGAAAGTTTCTAATATATATAAAATTAGTCTAGCTTCGTTATTATTAGCTACACCCTTATATGTTTTACCTCTGAGAATACTTGCCCAAACTCCAAATTTAAAACAGCCAGCAGTTATTATTAATAGTGGCTCTACAAATACCTGCAAATATAGAATTCGCGTATTGCCATCTGGAAAAGCAACTTACACTGTTTGCAACAGAAAAGGTGTAGGTGAAATAAAAGTGAACACAGCCACGAAATTTTTTAATGATATTTCCGCAGCTAAATCATTGTCAAATTTACCATATAAACCATGTGCGAAACCTGTTTCGTTTGGTACGTCAACTGAAGTCAGGTATCAAGGGCAAAAATCTCAAGATATTAGCTGTCCAAGTAATGATTCAAGAGTGACAAATCTGTATGATGACACTAAAAGCATTCAAGAGGAATTGAACTTTTCAACTTCCAAAAATTAACTGTCTGCGTTTGACTTGCAATCTCAATTAAAATACCGTGTAAGAGGATATTTGAAAATTCCTACTAGAGGTATTAAAACTTTCCAAGTACTTCTAAACTGCTCGATAAATTGGGGAACCTTTATTCTGGCTCCCCTTTTTTTATGAGTTTAAGGGGGGAATCAATAAGTGCGTAAAAATATAGATAAATGTTTTCAAACATCTGTATCAGCAGTAACTATTCCTTTAATTGCTTTGATTGATCCACGTTAAAATCCTAAATCTACGGCAATGCGGTGGGCGCAAGCAAACCCAGAAAAAGCAACTGCATTCAACCCTTGGCCCGGAAAAGTACTATCCCCTACACAATAAAGTCCTGAAATAGCTGTGCGATTAAAGGGCATATTCAATAATCCCCACAACTTACGCCGGGGAATTGGCCCATAAGTGCCATCTTCACGACCCAAAAAGCGGCGATGGGTGCGCGGTGTCCCCACTTCTAAATAATCCAATCCAGCATCTAAACCGGGAAAAAGCTTCTCTAGGCGGTCAATAATTCGCCAAGCTGCCTTTTCTTTCTTCGCTTCGTACTCACTCGGAGAAAGTTCTTGCCAATCATCAATCCAGTGAGGCGTGAAGGCATGAATGATGTGATATCCATTTGGTGCTAAATCTGGGTCAAGCAATGTGGGAATCGAAACAAACACTGTGCCTTCTGCTGCTGTCATCTTTTCCCAATCTTCTAGCAAAATATGGTGGCACTCTGTCCCCGCGGGTAAAACTGACTCCTTTACCCCGATGTGCAAACTCAAGAAGCTTGGAGATTTTTGGTAGTTTTGTTGCCATTTCTTCTCATTACGTGGCATTGCTTCTGCTGGTAGTAATTGTGTAAACGTATCCCAGCGTGTAGCATTAGAAACTATGCGTTTACCCCGATATACCTTACCATTAGCCAGTTGCACACCTACCGCTTTTCCTTGTTCTGTAAGAATTTTGGTGACTCTAGCTTGGTACTGAATCTGACCTCCAGCCTTTTCTAGACCTTCCACTAGTTTTTGGGCAATTTGTCCGACTCCGCCTTTGGGATAGTTAACTCCGCCATAATGCCTGTCAGAAAAGACCATTCCAGCATTAATCATTGGTGTCATGTCTGATGGAACCACCGACCAGCAATAACATTCCATATCGATAAATTTCAATAATTGCGGGTCTTTGATATAACGCCGCGCCACATCCCCGGCATTTTGGGGTAGATACTTGGCTAAACGGAGACACGCCAAAGGATGTTGGAAAAATACGCGCAGTAAATACCGAGGTTCTTCCAGCGACAGTAAATCCATGCTGTTGAGGCATTTGAATACTTTTTGACATTCTTCATAAAAGCGACGAATCCCTTGTTCTTCATGGGGAAAATGAGCAATAAGATTTTGCAAAAATTTTTCATAAACTCGGTCAACCTTCAGGTCTAAACCTTGGGGTAAATGATAGTGAATCTGTACCGGATCTGCGATCGCTTCTTGGCTGACATTTACACTTGATAATGCACGGGTGAGTAAGTTGGTTGTACCGTTCTGTCCCAGTCCAAAAATCATTGACGCACCAACATCGAATCGATAGCCTTGGCGTTCAAAATAACCAGCACTACCACCGGGAATCAAATAACGTTCCAGTACCAGCACTTTCGCCCCCTTCGCTGCTAACTGGGTCGCTGTTACTAATCCGCCAATCCCAGACCCAATTACGATCGCGTCAATTGTCATTTGTCATTTCTCCTTTGTCATTTGTACTGAGCGTATCAGTTCCGCTAACGCGTAGCGTCTGTCTGCGACACGCTGCGCAAACTTAGAGAAGTATTTGTCCTTTGTCTAGAGTCAACCAATATTCAATTTAACTAATGACCAATGACCAATCAAAAAAAAAGAGGGACGAGCCTGCTACTGCTGGCTAATCCCGTCTGCCGATCCTTAAAAGAGAGGAGAACACTGATAAGAATATAGCCTTGATTGAGAATTAATGTCAACTACTAATGAAAAAATTTATCAATAAAATTGAGATTGTTAATTTTAAGCTGTCAGCCGGATGCAGGAAAGAGTATTATGGTGTTTCAGTTCTTATACAATAAAAAGGCGCCTATTTCTGGCTATGACGCTACAATTGCGCGTTTATGTTCCACCCCATCCCCTGATCAAGCACTGGCTAGCAGTTGCCCGTGATGCAGGCACGCCTTCAGTATTGTTCCGCAGTGCCATGACTGAGTTGGGAAGATGGTTAACTTATGAAGCTGCACGAGACTGGTTGCCGACTCAAGAAACAGCAGTACAGAGTCCCTTAGATACCTGTCTGGCAACGGTGATCGATCCGCAAGTGCCTATGGCAGTAGTACCGATTCTGCGGGCTGGACTAGGATTACTTGAGGGAGCGCAGACTTTATTACCTTTAGCATCGATTTACCATCTTGGCTTGGCGCGAGATGAAGAAACACTGCAACCTCATTGTTATCTGAACAAGTTACCAGAAAAATTTGACCCTCAAACACGAGTGTTAGTTACCGATCCAATGTTGGCAACCGGAGGGTCAATGATGGCTGCAATGGCAGAATTGACACAACGGGGTGCTGACCCAGCTTTGACGCGGATTGTTTGTGTAGTAGCGGCTCCACCAGCTTTACAAAAATTGAGTGAAGCTTATCCAGGTTTAATAATTTACACCGCTACTATTGATGAAAAACTGGACAGCAAGGGGTATATTGTACCGGGATTAGGAGATGCAGGCGATCGCATCTTTGGGACTTAAGCTAGTATGCAGCTAGGGCAGGAGAATAGCATAACTACTGTAAAAGTTGCAAGGTTTGTTGAAGGCGGTAAAGATATGAGTCAGCGAGATGGTTTTGGCAGTGGTTTTATAGCAGGGGCGTTTGTTGGTGGCGTATTTGGCGGTGTTATCGGAGCACTGATTGCTTCTCGGCGCGAGCCAGAATTGCTAGCAGAAGAGGAGACAGAACTGACAGATAGTCAAGCCGAAGCTAAGAAAATAGCAGCAAAGCGGCGTCAGATGAAAGCCTCAGAAAGCGAAAGCATCGGCATAGAAACGGCCAGGCGATCGCTAGAAGATAAAATTGCCCAGCTAAATGCCACAATTGATGAAGTGCGAAAGCAACTGGGAAATGTTAATAGCAGTTCACCCCAACCAACCAATGACCGCTCCCTCACTAAAGACTCCTGAAGTTTGTTCAGGCGTGGTGAAAGTGTCAAGTGTGGTAAACGTGAAATCCGCAAACACTTTTGACTTTGGACTAAATTAAAATTAAAAGATAAGACCGCGTTTGACACCTAGTAGGAAACAAAGCTATCCATGAGTTTACTGATTACGACACTAATTACCTTTGTCAGCTTTTATAGCTATTTGCTAATTATCCGGGTTTTGCTAACCTGGTTCCCGACAATCAACTGGTATAACCAGCCATTTGCCGCTTTAGCCCAAATAACTGACCCTTATCTGAATCTATTCCGCTCAATTATTCCCCCATTGGGCGGTATGGATTTTTCGCCGATCTTAGCTTTCTTAGCACTCAATCTAGTTAGTGGGCTTCTGAGTGCCATTCCAGCTAGCCTGCCCTTATAGAAAGAAAGATTTTGATTATTACCTTGGTAAAAAATTTTGTAGAGACGTTAAGTATACAAGCGTCTCTACGATTTTTTACGAATTACTAATTAAACCAAGTTGCTAGTTATCAAAAAATACCATTATGCGAAACTAACTAGCAACTTACGTTAATTACCTAACCTGTTTCTCGCCTTTGGCGAATACTACGAATTACGAATTACGAATTACGAATTACGAATTACGAATTACGAATTACTTACGCACTTGACCGCTAAACCCCGCAGCCTTGAATTGCTTCAGCTTCAACGGAGTAGGCTGATTCGCCGGTACAGAAATTCTCAATTCAAAATCGCTAATACCTGGTGGCACCTCGGTAATAGAGCCTAAGCGAGTGCGGTTTTGCATCACCGAGTCATTATTTGCATCATAAATGCGTCCAAAAATATCTGCATCGTAGACTGTTTTATTAGTGCCATTTTCTGCCTTGCCAACGACAAGAAAACAATTGGCAGCCGCGCTACCACTACTGATAACAGCCCCTTGTGCTAGTTCTGGTGGACAATCTTTATAAGAGACATCAAATAGTTTAATCTGTGTCAGGGCTACAGCTGGGGGAATAATCACCCACGATAGAAGGGTAATGAGACATGAAATAAAAACGACCGTGAGTGAACGCAACCGCATAAAAGACCCCGTGAGTTAATTTAGCAAACAATATTTAACTTACAACCTCAGCTTACCTGAATTTAACTACAGGGTGATTGGAGACTTGAATTTAACATTTGTAATAATTAGGGGAATAACCCCTCAATTGCTATGAACTTATGACTCCAGATGAGATTGAAGTAGCTATGTTCGCAGCCTTTAATGATTGTGATGCAGCAAGCTGTCCTCTCACTGACACGCAGAAACAGATATTACTGCAAGTGGTTGAGCAAATTCAGGGAAATTCTACCTCTGGGAAGTCAAATATTGCTAATCCTTTAGACGAACTTACCTCAGAGGAGTTAGAAGCATTTTTACAATTTGTTAAGGATGAAGAACAACGCAACCGTACTTGGAAAGTGCAATTACTCAACGACTGGTTACTAGAAAAGGACTCTGGAACGGTACAGTTTATTCGCCAACGCTATGGTTTACAGTGGTTGAATCGGGTTGAGTCATATCATTTTGACAAGTATTCTTATTTTGAGGATGCACTGAAGTTAAGAATAGGCGATCGCATTGAAGTTTCCAATGCACTATGGGAATGGGTGCAAGAAGATGGCCCTTGTAAGCGGGAATGGTTTCCCTGTATGGTAATTAAGGTCGAGGAAATTAGCGATGTCTACGACGGGCGTAGATGCAGCGATGATTCCTCTACTAATTGCGTCGTCCGCTTCTTCAATGGCGCTGAGTATGAAATTCAAGGTATGTATGAATGGAATCGCTATAACTGGCGCTGGCCTCAAAAGGAGTAAGGAGTGCTGAGTTTTTTGGCGTTGCATATTTGCGGGATGATTTTGCTAGTTTTGTGGGATGGGCATCTTGCCCGTCCCTTGTATTTCAGGGCTCTCGTGTCGCCCACCCTACAAGAATCATCCCTTGATTCAGCAACGCCAGTTTTTTATACTTGTGAATGAGTCTGCGAATCAAATCATTGCCTGAACAACGCCCAAGCCAAAAACCTCTCAGTATAATACAACGCTAATTGATTGCTCACACCGTTGAAAACAGCATCAAAAGCATGTTCTGCCCAAGGAATTTCTAGAAAAACCGCAGTGTTGCCAGATTCATGTAAACGTTCATACATCTGTCTGCCAAATCGCGCTTGCACCAAATGGTCGCGACTGCCGTAAATTAATAAAGTTGGCGGTAAAGGGTGCGTTAGGTAATTTATCGGTGAAGCAATTTCATACCGATTAGGCAATTCTTCTAAAGAACCACCAAGAAATGCTTTTAAAACAGCGCGAGAATTTATAGGATCGGGATTTGGTGGTGTTTTATATCCTTCAGTTAAGTTAACAGGCCCGTAATAGTTCACCACAGCACGAATGGGTGGTGCATCGGGTTGATAAGCCGCTAGCATTGCTAGATGTGCCCCAGCAGAACGCCCTAAAAGTACCATACGTTCTGAATCGGCTTCATATTCAGCGGCATGTTTGCGAATAAAATTTAGGGCTGTACGCACATCATCTAATTGAGAGGGAAACTGATATTGAGGTGCGTGTCGATAGTCGATCGCAAATACCGTATATCCATGATTAGCAATATATTGATTAAACTCGGTATTGGCATGAGTATTGCCATATTGCCAAGCTCCACCATAAATTACTACCACTGCTGGATATTTTCCTACCTCTGGGGGTTGGTAAACTTCCATTTTTAAAGGTACTCCCCCAGGAGAAGCAAAGAGAATATCTTTTTGATGACGCGTTTTCCCTAATGGAATACCCCAGAAGAAATTAACTAAGTCAAAGGAATGGGTTTGCATTTTAGCCCTTACTTGAACGGGAATTTGCTCTAGATAATTTGCTCCCAGCCCTTGTTTCATCGCTTTAGACATCTGCATTTGAGTTGGTGGGATATTTACTAGTACCCATCCACAAATTAGCAATCCGATTAAACTGAAAATGCAAACTAGGCGTTGTAGTTGACGGCGACGGATATAGAATAAAGACAACAAGAAAAAGAGCAAATTTAATAATAATAACCAAGGACTGACTTCTGGCGCTCCCACTGCTAGTGTGAGTAAAAACATATTTGGAGCCGGAAGAATAATCCAAGCACTAAGAAATAGACTTGCAAAACTGAGTAATAATGCAAGCGATGATAAAAATATTTTGGGTTTAACAAACATAGATTAAAATGCGGTAATAATGGCTTCAAAGAAGTATAATTTATCCGCTAATGTTAAGGTTGGCAATAGTTATACAGCAGAATTCAGAATTCAGGATTCAGGAGTCAGGAGTCAGAAGCAAATATACCAGGCGATTAGAAATCGCGGCTACACAAAAGAAGTCCGCACTTCTCTACAAGACGCTGCGCGAACGGCAGGCTCAGTGACCACCTACGCGGACTCAAAGAATTTGAAACCCACGGGGGTGGGTTTTGTTTGTATAGCCGCACATTCCATTCACTAGGAGAGATTTTGAGAATTAGCTTGTGTACTTCACTAACTTGAAATCTGCTGTATGTTGTGAATTATGGTGACAGCACAAGTTATTGCTGTTGTATCTGTTTTTGTACCCAAAGACGAAAAGCTTTGAGCGTTGCATTTCTGCCTGCTATTGTACTTTGCTCTAGATATTGGGGAATCGCTTCAATTAGTGGGAATATAGGAAAATTTAGGCTTTGCTGTGATTCTACATAATGTCCGTCTTGCAAAACATTAATTTGGAGCTTTCCTCGATTAAAACGCCAAAGTTCAGGCACTTTTAGCGCTTCATAAATATTAGGATGAGTGCGAGAAGTAATATCAATTTCTAAAGCTAAATCTGGAGGAGGGTCTACCGCTAAATCTAGTCGCTTCTTGCCGCGAATCTTAGATTCATTTTTTATATAGAAACACTGGTCAGGTTCTATACCTTGAGCCATTGCTTGGTTTTTGAAAGTGGTAGAACCAAGGCATCTAAACTCAATGTCTAATTCTTCCAGAAGCGCTTTGACTAAATCACCAATAATTTCTTTGTCATATTGATGTTCTGGCAGTGGTGCCATAATCTCCAGTATTCCCCTATCATAAGCAATTCGTGCTGCCCGGTGTTCCCCTAAATCTTCTAGAATTGTTTCCAATTCCTGCCAGGTTACATCTCGTAGTAGCACTCTTTGTCCTGGTGGAACATGGATGCGCTTTAATTCCAACAACATCATCTTCGCTTCCAGTAGCTAAAACCTAAATTTAGCTTACTCTAGTTGACCTGATAGGGGCGAAAACTTTTGCTGCTTTATAGAAGTGTATGCTGGAGCGATCGCTCCTATAAAGATGAATAGAATAGAGAAAAACCTCTGGAAACTCCAGAGGTTTTGGTTCCTGATTTAGTTTCTACTTGTTAACTCCAATTTGTCCTTAGTCATTTCCCGATAATGGAGAAAATTATTTTAAAAACAAGATCCCCGACTTCTCTAAGAAGTCGGGGATATGAGCCTTGCGATTTTATTTGGATATTGAGTATCTACCCATCTACGCTATTAATTCTTAGCCTGTGGCTGCGAACCAGGAATCGTTACATCAATTGGTGTCACCTGTTTAGCTAACTGTGTCAATGGCGGTTGAATGGCGGTTTGATTCCCCACTACTAGAGTCACAATCTTTTCTGGTTTGAGATATTCTCGTGCTACCCGTTGGACATCGGCTGCTGTGGTGGCGGCGACGGCTTTTTGATAGCGAAAGAGAAAATCAGCAGGATAGCCGAAATATTCGTATCGCATCAACCGTGATAAGGTTTGGCTGGGGTCTTGAAAGTTGAATACAAAGGAGTTGAGTGTAGACTCTTTGGCATAAGCCAGTTCTTTTGCTGTCACTCTTTGAGTTTGGGTGCGCTTGATTTCAGCTTGTAAGGCTTTGACAAACTGGACGGTAGCATCCGATCGCGTCTGTCCACCAGCGATAAATATGCCAGGATAATCGAAACGGGGACTCCACTGGCCATATACAGAGTAAGCTAAACCTTGACGCGATCGCAATTCATTAAATAAGCGTCCGCCAAACCCATTTAACACTCCATTCAATACATCCAACGCTGCATAATCGGGATTGTCGAAACGTCCGCCCAAATGCCCGATAAGTACACTACTTTGCGTCAGTTGGGGCTGATTGACAAAAAAGACTCCACCTGTATTAGCTGGTAAAACCTTTGGTAATGTGGGTTTAGCAATACCTGGGTTACGCTGCCAATCGCCAAACTTAGCTTGAATGAGCGATCGCATTTTCTTACTATCAAAATCGCCCACAATCCCCAAAATCATATTATTGGGGTGGAAATATTGCTGATAAAACTTGAGCAAATCCTCACGCTCAACTTTATCCACCGTCGCATACTCTATGGTGCGAGCATAAGGGCTATCTTTCCCATAGATTAATTTTTTAAATTCCCGATTAGCAATCCCATCTGGATTGTCATTACGACGGGCAATGCCACCTTTGGCTTGAGTTTTCGCCAAGTCTAGCTTTTCTGGAGCAAATACAGGCGATCGCAGCACTTCAGCAAACAGCCCAAACACTGTTTCTAAATCTTCACTGAGGGCGTCAAAGCTAGCACTACCAGAAGCTTCACCAATACCAACTTCCACAGATGCTGCCCGTTGTTCTAATATTTCGTTGAGTTCATCAGACGAATGGTTCTTAGTTCCTCCAGTTCGCATCACTGCGCCTGTAAAACCAGCCAACCCAACTTTTTCCATTGGTTCCAAGCGATTCCCTGTCCGTACAAACGCTGTACCATTCACCAACGGTAATTCACGATCTTCCATTAAATAGACAACCAAGCCGTTTTGCAGCACAAACCGCTCATACTTGGGTAACTTAATCTCAGGTAGCGGTGGTAGCTGCAATTCTGTGTAATGTTTCGCCTCAGCTGTCGCCGCCAGAGAAAAATTACAAGTTAAAAGTAAGCACGCAAAAACAGCAACCAAAGCATAAATCAATCCTTTCCTATTTTGAATTTTCAACGCTATCTGCCTTTTAGCTTTCAACTTGTACTTCTGCATATCTATTTTCCTGTGCGCCCTTTGCGGTTTCTTTTTCATCCTTGTTTCGACAACAGCTTCCCAATCGTGCGATTTTTCGGCGTAAAAGTATCCTTTGCCACTCGCACAATATCAGCCGTCGTTACCGCTGAAATGTCATCCAACTGCTTAAACAAATTCCGCCAAGAGCCAGTTTTCACCTCATATTCCAACAATTGTTGAGCCATGCCCATATTGGAATCGAGAGTACGTAACAAACCTGCCCGTGCTTGAGTTTTCACTCGTTGCAAATCAGCTGCCGCTACAGGCTCAGTTTTTAATTTGTCAATTTCTTGACGCAAAGCCACCGCCAACTCATCAACTGTATGACCAGGAGCTGTGAGAGCATAGAAAAATATCAAGTTTGGATACTTATCTCCAGGAAATCCACTGTAACCTTGAGCATTTAGCGCCAACCGCTGCTTTTCTACCAAAGACTTATATAGCCGCGATGTGCGTCCATCACTTAATAAACTGCCAATGATTTCATAGACGGCGTTATCTGGATGAGTAATCGCCGGACGATGATAACCTTCTAAATACCAGGGTTGAGAAGGTAGCTGTAAAGTAACTTCCCGTGTTTGTTGTTGTGGCGGTTCCACCGGAATTTGTTCAACAGCTTTGGTTTTGGCTTGAAAGCGGCCAAAATAAGTTTGCGCTAGTTTTTTCACCTGAGTAGGATTGACATCTCCGACAATAGCAATGGTCAAATTACTTGGTACGTAGTGAGTATCAAAAAACTTTTGGACATCTTCTGGTGTCAGATTGCGGATATCTTCGTCATAACCAATCACCGGACGCCTGTAGGGATGGGCTTTGTAAGCAGTATCGATAAACTTTTCCACCATCAATCCAATGGGTGAATTCTCTATCCGCATCCGTCGTTCTTCTAAAATTACATCTTTCTCTTTATAAAACTCACGACGAATTACCGGATCGAGAAATCGCTCTGACTCCAACGACATCCAAAGTTCTAGCTTATTGGCAGGAAAGCTGTAAAAATAACGAGTCGCTTCGGTTGAAGTATTGGCATTTAAACCTACACCTCCTGCTTGTTCGACAATTTGCCCCAATTCATTTTGCTTGACTAGCTTGCCTGCTTGCGATTCCACTTGCTCAAACTCAGTTTGTAACCGAACAACTTCAGCTTTTTTGCCATCGGCTTTCGCTGTTTTAATTTGAGCATTCAACTGCTCTAAGGTATCTAGCAGTGGTTTTTCTTTTTGGTAGTCTTGTGTACCAATACGCGTTGTGCCTTTAAACGCCAAATGTTCCAGAAAGTGAGCTACACCAGTTTTGCCATTTGGCTCATCCACACCACCGACATTCGCATAAGTCAGAAAAGAAACTACGGGCGCTTGATGTCGTTCCAAGACAATGAATTTCAAACCATTGTCGAGGCGAAACTCCGTTAACTGCTTAATAACTCGATCTAGATAAGGTTGGATTGAACTTTGAACTGGCGGGGTTTGAGTTTTGGTTTCTTGAGGAGGAGGCGCTGTCTGAGTTTGAGCTAGAGCGACTTCTGGTAGCAATCCCCACCAGAGAATACTAAAAGCTAACAAAGTGATAAACAACCGCCGCAATATCACAGATACAGGAGTTACATAGAAGAGATCCCCCAACCCCCTTAAAAAGGGGGCTTTTGAGATCCCCCCCTTTTTAAGGGGGGTTAGGGGGGATCTAAGTTTTAGGCTTTGAGTGCGTAAGTCCTGCAAAATTCCCAATTTAAAATCTAAAATTGACCGACTGCTCTGGTTCATAAGCGAGAAGTAAGATAAAGTTACATTACCTAAATAACAGGATACTTAGCAAAAGAGCGTTAATCTTGTATTAAGCTTTCAGTGGCTCTTTGCACTTGACGTTAGACAATAATGCTACAAGTCTTGTTACGGATATCTAACCATAACTTTTATGCGAGTTTTTAATTCTTCTCCGCCCTCAGAGGCTCAGACGCGCACCCGGATTTTACAGGCAGCGCAACGGTTGTTTGCCTCTCAGGGATTTGACGGCACTACTACCCGCGACTTAGCACAAGCGGCAGGTGTAGCTGAAGGTACTCTATTTCGTCATTTTCCAAATAAAAAAGCAATTTTGGTGGAAGTAGCCACGAGTGGCTGGGTAGAGATTTTGACAGATTTGCTCACAGAATTAAGTGAAATGGGCAGCTATAAAGCCGTCGCTCAGGTGATGCGTCGTCGGATGTGGAATTTCCAAAAAAATGCCGATTTGATGCGTGTTTGTTTTATGGAGGTGCAATTTCACCCCGATTTGCGCGATCGCATTCAATTAGAAGTCATTACCAAAATGACTGATGTGGGTGAAGCATTCTTTCAAACAGCGATGGATAAAGGCATTTATCGTCAAGGGGACGCCAAGCTAGTTGCAAAAGTTTTCTTAGGAATGTTTGCGATCGCAGGTTTTTCTAACAATACCCTCATCGAACCTGATGCCTCTCCCCAACAAATGCAGGAAATGGCCGAAGGACTCGCTGATATCTTTCTGAATGGTGTCTTGGTTAAAGAGTGAGGAGTTATGAGTTATGAGTTATGAGTTATGAGTTATGAGTTATGAGTTATGAGTTA